>JAHLFF010000043.1 GCA_018883945.1 Candidatus Acinetobacter avistercoris | reverse complement strand
GTGTACCCATTGTTTTGATTTAATAAGTTCATATATTTTATTTACGCTCGCAGAAGAGGCTTTACTATTTAAATGTAAGCTATCTGCAGATAAACTTGGGGGTATAGCATTTATTTTCTTTGCTTCTATATCTAATGCAGTAGCCCGAATACCAGTATCTTGCCAAATATCATTACTATCAATATAAGCCTTAAAATCAAAAAAATTATATAAATAATTATTTTTTAAAGAATTATTTATAAAATCCACTCGTTCAATAATGCTATTTGTTGGACTAACTGTTGTAAAATGCCCCATAACAATAATACGATCGGTAATATTTTCATTAATCCAATCAATACATTGCCTACTCTTTGATAGTACATATGTTGCTTCGTTATAATCATTCGTTCCTCCAAGTAAATTATTTTTACCTAAATTAACTATAAAAATTGAATTCTTTTCAAAATTATTTTGAACTTGAATAGGATAATATGTTTGTTCATTAACACTAAAACTCTCATTAGGTATAAAGAAATATCCTGAAGTATCTACTCCAATACTTCCTTCTACATCAGAAATTTTTACAGTAAAAGTTTTCATGGATGTATCTTTAACCCAATCCTGCTTGAAATAGTTTTTAATACCTGTTGAGATGTTTTTCTGATTAAATTTTACTAAAGCTGGCAAAGCGCCGATTCGAATGCACATACTATCAATAAGTTCACCACCTTTTGCATAATTTTCTGTATGTAGATTATAGTTATTTTCCCATTTTGAAATACTTTCTTGCATACCAGCTACAGTACTACTTCCTAAGAAATATACATGAGTGCTGTAACTATTAGGTGTAGATGGAATAATAGGTACTGAGGGTGTTTGAGGGGGCGATGGTGGGTTTATTATATTTATTGTTTCTGTTGAATTACCTCCACCACAACCAAATAAGATTGTAGATATGGTACATATAGTTAATATTTCTTTTAAATTCATATGTAATCTCAAATAAGCTTATATTGTAGTCATTATGTACATATTAGATCGTAGTTATTGCAAGGTTATACGTTTATTAAGCTAGTGATTAAATAAAGGCATAAACCGAACTCTTTCCATCTATTTCAATAGCACTAACTTAAAAATTTCAATTTTCTCAATTGACTATCCAGATATTAAATCATAACTCTGATTTTCCCAATTATTTTGTTGTACTTCTTCTCAATTGAAGCTATAGAATTATCTCTTTATTATTACCTGTAATTTAACGCTCTATTACTCTACTCCATAGGCACATAAATTTACATAACGTTTTTAAAATACTTGAATTTATTAACCATATTTTTTGATCAATAGAAAGGTTATGCTTTTAGAATATTTCATTTTTGCAAAATTTGTACTGAATGTGAAAAGAGAGTTCTAGGCGCGGCGATGTGATATATCAATTACTGAAAATTCAAAGCATTGCGTTTTACTTCTTTGTTCTCAAAGTTTAAATTATCGTTTGAAGTGCAACACCATGTTGTTGGCATAATATCTGACTCGAGCTTTTAAAGCTGAGTCTTTTCTAGAGCGTTGATTCAAGCGTTAAATGATTTCTGAAATATACTCATCCTAGTAATTATTTAAAACACTGCCTTTCATTTTGTAGTTTCTGATTAATCCATTGGTGCTTTCATTTGTACCTCTTTGCCAAGCATTGAAGGGATCCGCGAAATACCAATACAAATCTAATGCTTGAGCAATATGCTCATGCAAACTGAATTATTTGCCATTGTCTGCAGTTATTATTTTTCAATTGGTCTTTGTCAGTGAAATTAAAGTGAATTTGAAGAACTTATCTGTTTAATTTTTCAATAAAAATATGTTCATCAATAATTATAATTCGATTTTTCATCAGAAGTTAATTGAGTTAGAGATCCAATTGTACTGACTCGCTATTCTTTTTTTCTGCAAATGTCTACAGAATCTATTTTTTTATAAAACGCAAAGATTAAAATTTTTTTAAGTGTATAGATTTCGTCTTTAAAACCTGCTTATAATAATCAAAACAACCAACTGATTGGTTGGTTTATTAAAAATAGGGATAAGAAATGGAAGAACTTGCAAGATTAGAGGATTTACCAACAAGCTACGTAAATCAATTAACCACTAGTAATCTGGTTCCTTTATGGCCGAGTTTGCGTAATGTGTTGCCGCCTATAAAACCTCTTCCACTTACCAAAGCCACTGCTTGGAAGTTTTCTGAAATTAAACCTTTATTAATTCAAGCAGGTGAACTTACACCGATTGAGAAAGCCGAACGTCGTGTTTTGGTATTAGCGAACCCTGGTCATGGTTTAGAGAACATGCGTGCCACTTCGGTGATTTATTTAGGTATGCAATTGTTATTGCCAAAAGAGTGGGCACCTGCACATCGACATACACCAAATGCAGTACGTTTAATTGTTGAAGGTGAAAAAGCCTATACCACGGTTGAAGGACAAAAATGTCCAATGGAACACGGTGACTTAATTTTAACGCCATCAGGTTTATGGCATGAGCATGGTCATGATGGTGATAAACCAGTGATTTGGCTCGATGTTTTAGATTTACCTTTGGTCTATTACATGGAAGCTTCGTATGTTGAGGGAGGTGAATGTCAACCTGTAACGAGTGTGGCAAGCAAGGCAAACTATGGTGCAGGTCTTGTACCTGTACAACATTCTATTCGTGCTAAAACTGATTATCCAATTTTGCGCTATAGCTGGAAAGATGCCAAGCAAGTGCTTGAAAACTTAGCTGAAACACAAACATCAGGTCCAATTCAAGTGTCCTATATCAACCCGGAAACGGGTGATCATTGTCAAAAAATCATTGGATATTCTGCATTGATGTTACGTCCAAATGAAACTTTACAATTGCCTGCACGGTCAGCCGCGATGGTATTCCATGTGATTGAAGGACAGTGTGAATTAAAAATAAACGATCTAGATTTTAATTTAGATAAAGCGGATACAGCATGTGCACCATGTTTTGCCACGATTGATATTCGTAATACTTCGACCCAAGCCAGTTTTATTTTTATTGCAGATGAAGAGCCTGTACAGAAAAAACTCGGTTTGTATTCAACACGTCCACGTCAATAATTTGTTTTTAAAGGAAGAAAGACATGTCAAATCAAGAAAATCCAATTTTAATTGCCGGTGGTGGGATTGGTGGTTTTGCAGCAGCTTTAGCCTTAGCAAAACAAGGTTTTAAAATTAAAGTATTAGAACAAGCGCCTCAAATTGGTGAGATTGGCGCAGGTATTCAGTTAGGACCGAATGCCTTTCACGCTTTTGATGCTTTAGGGATTGGGGATCGTGCCCGTGGTCGTGCGGTGTATACCGATTTTATGGTGATGCATGATGCACTTGATGAATATCAAGTGGGACGTATCGAAACTGATGAGACCTTTCGTCAACGTTTTGGTAACCCTTATGCGGTAATCCATCGCGCAGACATTCACTCTTCATTGGTTGAGGGGGCACAAGAAAATGGTGAAATCGAAATTATCACCGATTGTCGTATTGTGGATGTTGATCAAGATGAAAATGGCGTAACAGCCACTGACCATAAAGGAAATGTATATACCGGTCAGGCTTTAATTGGGGCTGATGGAGTGAAGTCAGTTGTACGTGAGAAATACGTTGGTGATCCAGCATTAGTGACTGGTCATGTGGTGTATCGTGCAGTGGTGCCAAAAGCAGAATTTCCTGAAAATTTACAATGGAATGCAGCGAGTATTTGGGTTGGTCCAAATTGTCATCTTGTGCATTATCCATTACGTGGTGGTGAAGAATATAACGTAGTCGTGACTTTCCATAGTCGTGAGCAAGAAGAATGGGGCGTTAAAGATGGATCAAAAGAAGAAGTTCTATCTTACTTCCAAGATATTTGCCCGCAAGCACGTCAGCTCATTGAATTACCAAAATCATGGAAACGATGGGCAACTGCAGATCGTAATCCAATAGATACATGGAGTTATGGCCGTATGACATTACTAGGTGACGCGGCTCATCCAACCACACAATATATGGCACAAGGTGCATGTATGGCGATGGAAGATGCAGTGACTTTAGGTGAGGCATTACGTGTTCACAATAATGATATCGCTGCTGCATTTGATATGTACCAACGTGCCCGCGTTGCACGTACAGCCCGTATTGTGTTGTCGTCTCGTGAAATGGGCAAACTGTATCATGCTCATGGCGTACAACGTATGGTGCGTAACGATTTATGGCGTGGTCGTACGAATGAACGTTTTTATGATGCGATGGAATGGTTGTACGGCTGGAATGTCGGTAACTGTTTAGATGCCGCGAAAAATTACACAGGTCATGCAGCATGAAAATGTATGGTTTTTTTCGCAGTGGTACATCCCACCGCACACGTATTTTGTTAAATCTTAAAAAAATTGATTTCGAATTAATTCCTGTATCACTCATGAAAAATGAGAATAAAAATGCTGAATTTAAACAGATCAATCCGCAAGGTTTTGTGCCCGTTATTGAAATCAATGATCAATTGCTGATCCAAAGCCCAGCCATTATGGAATGGATAGAAGAAACCTATCCTGACGTGCCGATGTTGCCACAAGATGCTTTTGGCCGTGCGCGTGTTCGTGCCATTGCAGCACTGATTGGTTGTGATATTCATCCGATCAATAACAAACGTATTTTAGATTATTTACGTGGCACCTTGAAATTGGATGAAGCACAAGTATTAGCATGGTGTCAGCATTGGATTAACGAAGGTTTTAGCGCCTTAGAAACCTTATTAAACCAAGATCAAATGCGTGGTGATTTCTGTTATGGCAACTCAGTCACTTTCGCGGACGCCTATTTAGTTGCGCAAGTGGAATCAGCGAATCGTTTTAAAGTTGATATGAATCAATATCCGATAATCAACACGATTTATAACACCTGTTTAGGATTGGATGCATTTAAAGCTGCGTTACCAAGCCAACAACCCGATGCTGTTTAAAATCAACATTAAATACATGAAATAAATTAAGGAAAAAACATGAGTTTTGTATTTGAACCAATGCCAACTGTAGGTATTCCTGTAAAAGACAGCGATTCGTTATATCCAGTGCGTCGTGTGTATTGCGTGGGTCGTAACTATGCAGCACATGCCCGTGAAATGGGTTTTGATCCTGATCGTGAGCCACCATTTTTTTTCTGTAAACCCAATGATCCTGAGTCAATTGTTCCTGTGCCTGAGAATCAAGCCGTAACGATTCCATATCCAACAGAAACCAATAATTATCATTATGAAATTGAACTGGTTGTGGCGATTGGTAAAGATGGCAAAAACATCTCTACAGAACAAGCAAAAGACTATATTTATGGCTATGCAGTGGGCTTAGACATGACGCGTCGTGATCTACAAATGTCACAACGAGAAAAAGGTCGTCCTTGGGAAGTGGGTAAAGCATTTGATTATTCTGCACCAGTAGGGTTGATCCATTCAATTGCAGAAACAGGTGAGTTAGATGCGGGAGATATTCATTTAACTGTTAATGGTGAAACAAAACAACGTAGTGATATTACCCATTTAATTTGGAATGTAGCAGAAACCATAGCCAATCTTTCAACATTATTTGAATTAAAACAGGGTGACTTAATCTTTACAGGGACACCAGAAGGAGTAGGTGCAGTCGTCGTTGGCGATGAAATGCGTGCCGAAATTGCTGGCTTAACAGGTATTACTGTAAAGGTCGTTTAAAAGTTGAGCCTTACGACAAGGATGTTGTTTGGCTTCTAAAAAATTCTGCAAGAAGCAGAAAACTAAATTGGGTTTACAGGTGTAAATCTAGATAGGTAAGTGCAATGGATATGCTCAATCCTGTTTTAAAAGATATTGCTGTGAAGCATTATCTTGTTCAGCAAATGTTGACTCTATGCCATTGCAACTACTACGGACGGTTGTTAAAAGCAAAGAGGAATGCTGAAAATGAAATTAAAATTAATGGTCTTAGCGGGCTTAGTGATCTCATCACAAGGAACTCAGGCAGATGTGGTTAAAGATGCCAAAGTACAGCTAGATTTTCGTAATTTATATATGGTACGTGATCCTGATACAAAGCAAGTACCCGAATTTGAGCATTGGTCGCAAAGTGCAACCTTAAATATTCAATCGGGGTATCAAAAAATTGGTCCATTGTCTTTGGGCTTAGACGGAAATGTGGCTTATGCTCATCGTTTATTAGAAGATGAAAAAAAACGTGATGGCAGCATGCCAAATGATCCAATTACTGGTGAACAATTAGATGATCAAACCCAATTAGGGATAACACTTAAGGCCAAATTGGCGGATACTGAAATTCGTTATGGTCAATTAATGCCAAAGTTGCCAGTTTTACATATCGATCATAGCCGTAATTTACCTACTACATTTAAAGGCTTGTTGATTGAATCTAGAGATATCGCCAATACTAAAATTACCGCTGGTCGTATTAACCGTATTATGGCGCGTGATAAAGAGGATTTCGCGAAATTATCATTAGATGTTAATAAAACAGGCGAAGTTTCTGACGGTTTGAACATCTTCGGTATTGATTATAAAATTCTACCCAACCTTGATGTGGCATATTTTTATGGTGGGTTAGAAGATATCTATGACCAGCACTATGTCGGGTTAAAACATCAACATAAATTTAACGACAGCACACGGTTAGTCACAGATTTACGTTATTTTGACACGCAGGATGCGGGTGAGCAACTGCAAGGTGAGATTGACAGCAAATCTTATAACTTTATGAGTATGTTACATTATGGCCCGCATAAATTTGGTTTGGGCTATCAACATATGTCGGGGGATACTGCATTTCCACTCCTTAGCGGTTGGACGCCAGCACCATTTTTAACCCAATGGGGCAGTATTAGCTTTTATAAGGCAGGTGAGCGTTCTGTGCAAGTGCGATATGACTATGATTTTGCCGATATAGGAGTTCCAGGTCTGAACTTTATGACACGTTATATTAAAGCGGATCATATTAAAAATCCGACCATCGCTGATGTTAAAGAAAGTGAATTTAACATTGTGATGAACTACGGCATTAAAGACGGTACTTTTAAAGGTTTAGGTTTCCAATACATGTTGATTAAGACTGACTTTGAAGGTGCCGGCATCAAATTAGATGAACACCGTTTCTATACCAACTATAGTGTTAAATTCTAGTTTTTAGATTCTAAAATTTGATTTAATAATCAAACAAATAGTTGGTTGTATTATTTCATTATTTGCATTATGTTTATTGTCATCTAAAAGAAGGCAATAAACATTTTTATTGATATACGTGTTCGCACAAGGAGTACTCACACAATGAATGCACAAGATCATTATTCTTTATTAAATCAGCAGTATATTAATGGAAGATGGCGAGAGGGTTCATCTTCTCGCCAAGCTGAAAATATTAACCCGTATACACAGAAAGTTTTAAATAGTTTTCAATTGGCAAGCCAACAAGATGTTGATACTGCGTATCAATCTGCGAAAGCGGCGCAATCAGCATGGGAAAAAACGGCTCCTTCAGAGAAACAAGCTTTAATTAAAAAACTTGAAAGTATTGTACAAATTCGCAGTGAAGAAATTATTGATTGGATTATCCAAGAATCGGGCAGTACACGTATAAAAGCGACCATTGAATTGGGTGCAGCTCTAGGAATTATTAAAGAAGCAGAAACTTTTCCTTTACGAGTGAATGGTGAAATTTTACCGACAAGCGTACCTGATCAACAGAGCCGTATTTATCGTAAAGCTTTAGGGGTCATTGGGGTCATCAGCCCGTGGAATTTTCCATTTCATTTAAGTATGCGTTCAGTGATCACTGCTTTGGCTGTAGGTAATACTGTGGTTTTAAAACCGGCCAGTGATACACCTGTCACAGGCGGTACACTATTGGCTAAGCTGTTTGAAGAAGCAGGCTTTCCTGAAGGTGTACTTAATGTGGTAGTGGGAGCAGGGAGTGAGATTGGTGATTTCTTTGTAGAACATGCTGTACCGAGTTTAATTTCATTTACAGGATCTACTGAGATTGGTAAGCGTGTCGGTCAATTGGCTGTTGGTGGTAAACACATCAAGCGCATTGCTTTAGAGTTGGGCGGTAATGCACCAATGGTGGTACTCGATGACGCTGATTTACCTTATGCAGTTGATTTAACCGTGATGGGACGTTTTTTACATCAAGGTCAGATTTGTATGAGCACCAATCGTGTGATTGTTGATGCCAAAGTGTACGATGAATTTGTTGATTTATTGATTAAAAAAGTTCAAACCTTGGCTGTTGGTGATCCTGATATTATGGGCACATTAATCGGTCCAATCATCAATTCTAATCAAATTAAGAATATAGAACGTATTATTGAACAAGCTAAAGCTTCAGGTGCGAAGTTGGTATTATGTGGTGAAACTCAAGGAAATATTATTCCACCACATGTATTTGTGGATGTTAACCCTCAGTCTTCGCTCGCACGTGAAGAAAGTTTTGGACCTATTTTGCCTGTGATTAAAGCTCGTGATGAAGCGCATGCTTTAGAACTCGCAAACGATACCGAATATGGTTTATCAAGTGCTGTCTGTACGACGAATCATGAGCGTGGCGTACAGTTTGCTTTGGGTATAGACGCAGGAATGACGCATATTAATGATATTACTGTAGATGACCAGCCTAATGCGCCATTTGGTGGTGAGAAGAACTCAGGTTTAGGTCGTTTTAATGGTCATTGGATTATTGATGAATTCACCCGTACTCATTGGGTGACTGTACAAACCAAGCCGAAAGCCTATCCAGTATAAGTATTTTTATAAAGTGAAAATTTCAGACCTTAGTCTAGAATTATAAAAAATATTTTACAAAGCTAGATTTTCCACAGATAATCAACCAAATAGTTGGTTTAATTATTTTAACAACGGAGTGTTTATGAACAGCAATAATCAGGGATCATTAAAAGGTTTACGTATCTTAGATTTAACGCATGCTTTGGCAGGACCTTTTTGTTCCCAGATGTTAGCAGATCATGGTGCAGATGTGGTGAAAGTTGAACCTTTAGAAGGTGATTTTTTCCGTAAAATGGGACCATATCGTAAAGATGATAAAGATAAATTTTTTGGTGGTCTTTTCCAGTCGTGTAATCGTAACAAGCGTTCAATCGCAATGAATTTAAAAAGCCAAGCGGGTAGAGAGGCTTTACTTGAGTTGGTTAAAAATGCCGATGGTTTAGTTGAAAACTACCGCGCAGGTGTATTGGCAAGATTAGGTTTAGGCTATGAAGACTTGAAAAAAGTAAATCCACGTCTGGTTTATACGTCAATTCGTGGTTTTGGTGATAGCGTTGGAGGCGAAAGCCCATATAAAGATTGGCCAGCTTTTGACATCGTTGCACAAGCAATGGGAGGCTGGATGGGGGTAACGGGTCAAGATGCCGACCATCCAGTTAAAGTCGGTGGTGGTGCAGGTGATACGGTTTCAGGTTTATTTGCTGCATTTGGTACAGTTTCAGCATTATTACATGCTAAAAATACCGGATTAGGTCAGTATGTTGATGTTGCAATGACTGATAGTATTTTGGCGTTGTCTGAAATTGTGGTAAGTCAATTCTCTTATCGCGGTGTGTCAGCGACACCTGTGGGCAATGGTATTCCAGGCTTAGCCCCATTTGGTACCATTAAAGTGAAAGATGGTGTGATTGCGATTGCTGCACCACATGATCCACAGTTCCATTTATTATGTGACTTGTTGGGTTGCCCAGAATTAAAAACTCAACCTGAATTTTTGAATGAAGCTATACGTTGGGAAAACCACGTGGCTTTAAATGCAAAAATTGAAGAAGTGACGATTTTAAAGACCAAAGCTGATCTAAAAGAATTATTTGGTGGACGTGTACCATTTAGCCCAATTTATACAGGTGAAGAAATTTTTGCAGATGAGCATTTCGCTGCACGTAATATGTTGCCGCAAGTCGAACATCCAGGAACAGCTGAATTAACTGCAGTACCAGGTGTGCCGGTAAAAATGTCATTAACGCCTGGTTCAGTGCGTCATCGCGCACCTAAACTTGGTGAGCATACCCGTGAAATTTTAAATGAACTGGGTTGGAATGATGAGCGAATTGCTGATTTGTTGTCTTCGGGCGTGTTAGTTGCAGCCGCAGCATAATTTGCGTACGATAAATTATCCATTTAAAAAACAAAAGCAATAATCAGTTCTGGTCATTGCTTTTGTTTTTGCATATTTGAATGCTTTAAAATGAGTTTTTGTAAAAATCAATTGCTAAAAACATGATAATATCAAACCATCGGTTGAATATTTGGATGGGATATTGAGGAGCATTTATAATCCCTCAAGCACAAATATTTTGAATACATCATTGACGGAAACTTTGCATACAGATGATCAAAAGGTGGTCTGTTGTAAGCGGTTTTCACAATATAGGACAATCTATGTCTCGTGCAAAAGAAAATTTAATAGATGCTAAAGATGAAGTTACGACGGCAAAAGTTCTACCTAAGCCACGTAAACGTCGTGCTAATACAGAGGCGCGTCATGAAGACAAGCGTCTTTTAATCTTAAAAACCGCCGCAGAATTGTTTGCGACTTTAGGTTATGAAGCGACTTCATTAGATACGATTGCTGAACATGTGGGCATTCATAAAGCCACTCTGTATCATTACATCACCAATAAAGAAAGTATTTTATATGAATGCTTACAGCTTTCATTTAAAGATTTAGATTTGGTGGTTGAGGAAATGAAAAATAAGGAAATATGCGTTTTCGATCGCATGAAAAAATTTGCGGTTGAATTAGCGCTGGCACAAAACAACGTGTTTGGTCGCTGTTTAGTACTCGTCGGCGCAAGGCCTTTAGATATTGGGTCTGGTAATGAAATTAAAGCCTTTCAACGCCGTTTAGATCTCGCTGTACGTGCTTTACTAGAAGAAGGTATTGCAGACGGAAAATTTAAGCCTTGTTCAGCAGGATTGTTTTCAGCGATGTTATTTGGTTCGTTAAACTGGGTGCCTCGTTGGTATCAAGAGGGCCATGGCAAAACAATTCCAGAGATTGCCGATTTTTTTATGACAACTCTTATAGAAGGCATTAAAGCTTAAATTTTACATTCGATTATAAGTTTTTTAATTTAAAAAGGTTTTATCTTAAGGGATAAAGCCTTTTTTATAAAAACTGATGCACAAAACAATAAAATTTAGATATAGGATTATCGATTTTTAATAAAATATTTGAACAGAATAAAGAGATGAGAGAGTTTTTGTGATATTAGTTTCTGGGATTAAGCAGTAAAAAATGAGTTTGTTCTTCAAGATTTTAGGACATATGAACTAAAAAAGCAGAATTTCCGAAGAGATTCTGCTTAAAATCAAAATAAGAATTGAAAAGTTTTACATTGAACGAGCAATCACATCTTTAAGCGTTTCATTTGAACCACCATAAATACGGGCAACGCGAGCATCCATATAAAGTTGTGCAATAGGATATTCAGTACAGTAGCCATAGCCACCAAATAATTGTAAGCAACGGTCGATAATTTCACATTGTTTTTGTGAACCCCACCATTTTACCATCATCGCATCATTCGGTTGTAAGTCTTTACCATCAACTAAATCTTTGATGATATTGTCAATAAATACACGACCCACACGTGCTTCAGTTAAACATTCTGCTAAAACAAATTTAGAATTTTGGAAATCCCAAAGTGTTTTACCTAACATTTTACGATTTTTGGCATGTTCAACCGTCATTTCGATGGCACGTTCTGCACAGGCAATTCCCACAATACCAATCGATAAACGTTCACGGGTAAATACATCCATAAGTTGGAAGAAGCCTTTGCCTTCTTCACCACCAATTAAGTTTTCAACAGGTACGCGAGCATCATCTAGAAAAATTTCAGCAGTATTTAATGCGTTTTGACCAATCTTATCGATGATATTATTGACTTTAAAACCTGGGCATTTGTCTTTTTCTATCATAAATAAAGATAGACCATGTGCACCTGAACCTGATTCACCTGTTCGTGCAGCGACTAAAACCAAATCTGCTTGATCACCTAAAGTACAGAAAGTTTTAGAGCCATTTAAAACGTATTCATTACCTTCACGGCGTGCTGTAGTACGTAAAGCCTTTACGTCTGTACCTGCATCAGGTTCAGTAATCGCAACTGCAATCATCTTTTTACCAGTCGCGATGTCTGGCATCCATTTTAATAGTTGCTCATGGGTTGCTGTGCCATGGAAAAAACCTGGGCTGTTTAATGCACCTGGAATAAATCCAAAAGTCGTATCGCAAATACGGGCTTGTTCTTCCATCATAATGACTTCGTGGGCAAAGGAAGCCCCTAAACCGCCATACTCTTCAGGAATGCTCATACAAAGTAAGCCGAGTTCACCTGCTTTTTCCCAAACATCACGGTCAATAAAATGCTGTTTACGAAATTTTTCTGCTTTAGGTGCGACTTCTTCCTGAAAAAAGCGACGTGCTGTGGTGCGTAATTGATCTAGTTCTTCTGTCATCCATGGCGATTGATATCCATAAATCATGTCGTATTCTCTTCTATCTAACAATGTATTAAGACAATTTCAGTGATTGAAATTTGAATATTGAGATGTGTGTATTGCTTTAAATCTAGTTTTAACAAAAAAATATAATTTGTCAACCGTACGGTTGGTTTAATTTATTAAATATTCAACCAACTTGTTGGTTGACATTTCTATAATTCAGATTTAAATTGTAGAAATACAGAGGTAATCAACACATGAGTTGGTTTCTTAAAAGTATTTGTAAAGCACAGGATGTCAGCGCAATTGCAAAATTAGCTTCAAATGAAACGAATATGACGTTGTAGCTGGCTGAGAGTGCCAATATGGAAAGCGCGTTTAAAATCGCTAAAAATTTAGTTTAGGGAATGAATCATGCCAAAAATTGTAAAAGTTGAATGTTTTCCAGTTTCAACGCCATTAAAAAAACCAGTCATTATGCCCAACACAAAAATTACATCTATTGATAGTGTTGTTATTAAAATTACTGCTGATGATGGTACGGTAGGTTTTGCAGATTCTGGTGATACATCTTCTTGGTATCGTGGTGAATTGCAAGAATCAATTATTGCCATGATTACACGTGTCATTGCACCACGCATTTTGATAGGTGAAGATCCTCGTAATATTGAAAAAATTGTTGCGAAAATGGATCTCTTGGTCCGTGATAATAATCAAGCAAAAGCAACTGTGGATTTTGCATTGCATGATTTAAAAGGAAAATTGTACGGTGTACCTGTCTATGATTTGCTCGGCGGTCGTACTACAGAAGGCTCGCGTCAAGGTTGGGTATTATCTGCTGGTAAACCTGAAGATGTTGCTGCAGAAGCACAAAAAGCTAAAGACCTCGGCTTTGCATTATTCAAAATGAAAATCGGTCACGGTACATTACAAGATGATATCGATATGGTTCATGCTGTACGTGACACCGTAGGCCAAGATGCCGTATTAACCATTGATGCAAATGGTTTCTGGAGTTATGAAAAAGCCCTTCATGTGATCCGTCGTATCGATTCTGCTGGCCTCGACTTAATTGAACAGCCGCTAGCACATTGGGATATTGAGGGTATGGCGCGTTTGCGTGCTCAGGTAAAAACCCCAATTTATGCTGATGAATCCGCTCAAGAGCTTCATAACCTTAAAGAAATTATTGACCGTCGTGCAGCTGATGGTCTATTCATCAAACTTCAAAAAGTAGGTGGCATAGTTAAAGCGCAACGTTGGTTAACCATGGCGCGTTTAGCAGGCTTACCCGTACATTGTGGCTGTATGATTGGCTCTGGTTTAGAACATAGTCCAGCTGCGCATCTTTGGGTTGCAAATGAATGGGCTTCTCAAGGTTTAAATGAGTCAATTGGCCCATTATTAATTCACGGTACGATGGAAAGTAAGAATATTAAAGTCGGTACAGATATCGCGCTTAATATTCCTAAGTTTGAAAATGGTATGTGTTATCCAAATGAAGGTTCAGGCTACGGTATTGAATTAAACGAGGCATTCCTCATCAGCAATAAAACTGCAGGTGTAGAAGGTCGTTCTGTGGAAGCCGGTCAAGAGGTAGCGGCATAATGCATCGCACAGGTCCATTATCTCATTTAACTGTTGTAGAGTTTGCAGGTCTAGGACCTGCACCCTTTGCAGGGATGCTACTTGCTGATCAAGGTGCTCGGGTGATTCGTGTTGATCGCCCTGTTAAATCTGCTAAATCGGGTGGCATGGCAGATTTTACTGCACGTGATAGTGATGTATTAGCCCGTGGGCGTGAATCAATTGCTTTAGATTTAAAACAGCCAGAAGCTTTAGATATCGTACTTAAACTGATTGAAAAAGCAGATGTTTTATTAGAAGGTTTTCGACCTGGTGTAATGGAAAAACTCGGTCTTGGACCTGATGTATGTTTAGCTCGCAATCCAAAATTAGTGTACGGACGTGTAACAGGTTGGGGGCAAACAGGTCCTTTAGCCCAAGCTGCTGGACATGACATTAATTATATTGCTTTAACAGGTGCATTGCATTCAACGGCACGAGCAGGTGGACAACCGACTCCAACACCGGGATTTATCGGTGACTTTGGTGGTGGAGGTATGTTGTTAGCCTACGGTGTTTTGGCTGCACTTAGTCACGTACAACATACAGGTGAAGGACAAGTGATTGATGCAGCCATCACAGATGGTTCGGCATTACTTACGTCTTTAATTCAAGGTTGGCATTCAGCAGGTTTATGGAATGATCAAGCAGGCACCAATAATGGCGATGGTGGTGCACATTTTTATGACACCTACCGCTGTGCAGATGATAAATACATCTCGGTTGGTCCAATGGAACCGCAGTTTTATGCGTTATTCCTTGAGAAATTAGGTTTGTCTAATGATGAAGCATTCCAAAAACAATGGAATTCAAAAAATTGGACAAGTTTAAAAGCACGCTTAGCAGAAATATTTATCAGTAAAACCCGTCAACAATGGAATGAGATTTTTGAAGGGACTGATGCATGTTATGCCCCAGTATTAAGTTTGGCTGAAGCACCGCTGCATCCTCATAATGTGGCACGTGGGACCTATGCAACGGTAAACAATATTGTACAGCCAAGTCCTACACCAAAGTTTAGTAAAACCACAGTAAAACAGTGTAATCCAGTCAATCCTGTTGCAGCCAATACTCAAGAAATATTATCTGAATTAGCCTATAGCGAAGCTGAAATTGCCAAGCTATTGACTAAAGTTGCACAGCAAGCTGAATAAAAAAGAAAAGGTGCTGCCAAATTATTTTAAATAGTTTGGCAGAAAAAAAGGGGAGTTGGCTAACATGGATGTGATGTCAGCAAAGGACAATCTTATAAAAAGTGAGAAATCGGATGACTCAAAATGCAACTGGACGTATGGAAGTTCAGGAATTTATCGACAGTATTCCACTGTCTAGACTGCAAAAAGTAATTATTATTTTATGTTTTCTTGTTGCTGCAATGGATGGTTTTGATATTGCCGCAGTTGGGTTTATTGCACCTGCTTTAATTGCACAATGGTCTTTAACTCCAGCAGATTTAGCCCCGTTATTTTTATCGGGTGTATTTGGCTTAATGCTTGGCTCATTTATGTTTGGGCCACTTTCAGATAAATTTGGTCGTAAAAAAATCATTATTTGGAGTGTATTAATTTTTGGTATTGGTACTTTAATTTCTGCATTTTCGCCAAATCTCATGACACTTATTGTCTTACGTTTTTTAACAGGTTTAGGCTTGGGTGGGGCAATGCCAAATGCGGTCACCATTACTTCTGAATATTGTCCAACGACGCGACGTTCTACATTGGTTACAGTAATGTTCTGTGGATATACCATTGGAGCTGCTGTGGGTGGTTTGTTATCTGGACAGTTGATTCAGATGATTGGCTGGCAGGGTATTTTGATTATTGGTGGTATTGCACCTTTAGTGATCCTTCCTTTTTTATATTATTACATGCCTGAATCAGTACGTTTTATGGTGTTAAATAAATTTCCAAAAGAACAAATTAATGCTGTGATTCAAAAGATGTCACCAGGTCGTGAAATTCCTGAGTTGACTGCATCTGTCACTGAAAAACAAAATGTCAGTGTGCGTGAGTTATTTAGTAAAGAGTATTTTGCAGGCACAGTGTTATTTTGGTGTGCCTTTGTTATGGGGTCATTAATTATTTACATGATTTCAAGTTGGATGCCAACAATCCTGAAAAACGAAGGCTTTGATATGCAACAAGCTTCGTGGATTACTTCAGCATTTCAGATTGGGGGCACGATTGGTGCATTAATCATTGCATATTTTATGGATAAGATAGGCAATAGCCGAACTTTAATGATTTCTTATGTTATTGGCGCATTATCAGTTTTACTTTTAAGTAAAGGTGTTTCTGACCTCAGTACATTATTCATTGTACTCGGTATTTTTGGTATTGGTGCCGGCATCAGTGGTTCTCATATTGGTATTCATGTATTTTGTTCAAGTTATTATCCAACGCATTGTCGTGCGACGGGTGTGGCTTGGGCAGGCAGTGCTGGACGTTTAGGTTCATTCTTGGGTTCTGGTGCGGTAGGTTGGTTAATGGTCTCAGGTTTAACTGGTCAACAAATTGTTAACTTATTAATCATTCCAGCATTATTGGCTTCTGTTTCAATGTTTGTGATTGCTCGTCTAATGAGTAAACGCAAGGGGGCAGTAGAAACAGAAATGCAAAAAGCATCAGTTTAAAATTGTATGATAAGTTAATTTTATCAAGTTTTTTATGTATTTACTTTAGCCGATGATTTCCTTCAGGAAACCGTCGGTTTTTTTATAAAAAATTAAAACATAAAACTTCTTTAAAAGTCATTATTCATCGAATACATTCATCAGGAGTATTCCCTCATCTTAACCTTCTCCCAAAGGGAGAAGGGATTTTTACCTATCAATTTATGGCCACTTAATGATCAATTTTCGACTTATGAAAGAGATCTATAAAAATGTCATTTAAAGTAAGTCAATTTATTCAATAAAAGATTCGAAATATTAGCTTAGAAAACTGAAGAAGTAATATTGGTTTGTTAGGATTTTAAAAAGATGTGATTTATATTTGATCTATTGGGAGAGCAAATGACTCAGATCTATAACTCAGAAAATATGTCTGATTTATCTATAATGAGTGCAACGTTTAAATTTAGCGTGTTTGCGAATAGATATTGGTTTTAAGTGAGGCCATATTTATAGCAATACGGCTTTGTTGCACAAAGGTATCGTTGCACAAAGATACCAAAGTTAAAGAATCATTGATGGCTCAAATTCAAAAATCATCAGAAGTATAAGATCTATCTAGTAATGAAAATTTATTGAGTAATGTTATTCGAGCATGGATCACAATCACTAGACTTGGTAAGTATTTTGCGGTCAGTTTATCGCTTAATTATTGAATGCTGTGCATTTTATTATGAATCAGACTTCTTTAATCTTCACTTGACCATTATTAAGATTGTCCTGCTTCAGGGGTGGATTATTTTAATAATTTTTTAATTATTAGACTTCTTTCAAAAGTCATTATTCATACAACAGACTCATCATGAGTTTTCCCTCATCCTAACCTTCTCCCAAAGGGAGAAGGGATTTTAACGTATCAATTTATGGCCACTAAATCATCATTTTCGACTTATGAAAGAGATCTATTCATTTCATTTATTTGAAATTATATTTTAATCTTTCTGAAATTTTGTATTCTTTAAAGATGGAATCACGAGATGCAGCTAAGGTTTTGCAATGATATCAGCATATTTTTAGCATAAATTAAATCT
>JAHLFF010000354.1 GCA_018883945.1 Candidatus Acinetobacter avistercoris | reverse complement strand
CCCCATGCACGTGCGTCGCCTTCATTTGCAGTCACAATGTAGGTTTTACCTGCAACTTCGTAGCTGGCAATCGCATCAGGCATATATAAACCACGTACATTCGCCCAAGGTTTAATCTGAATTGCAGGCTTTTCTGTTGCCTTTCCAGCAATCACTTCATCGACATCGCTAACGTCCATGCCTTGATTAGCCAAACCATGGTCTTTATAACCCAATGGATAAACCGCTAAAACTTTGGCTTGCTCAACATCAACTTTTGCCAAGGCATTATTTTCTTGCAAGGCGACCCATGCCGTTTTCCCATCTGCACTCAAGGTTATATATTCAGGCTCGAAGTCTTGTGCAGCACTGGCTTTTGGACCAAAGATACGAATACCTTGATTACGTAATAGCTGTTCTTGACCATTAAATGCTTTGAAATCCGCAGTTTTAACTGTTGGTTTTTTGGGATCTTTAAAGTTAATGATACTTATCGAACCTTCAGGATCAATTTGATAGTCATCTGATGGTTCACCTTCATTGGCCACTAAAATCGTGTTGCCATCTGCCGAGAAAGTCAACATATCGGGCAATGCACCCACATTAACCTGACTGATAAAACTTAAATCACTGGCTTTAAAAAATGCCACAATTCCTAGATCTGTTTTTTTCTCAGCTTGAACTGCAAGTGCCACCACACCATTTTGCACCGCAACACTATTTACTTCAGAATTGCTTAAATAGGTTTTTGCATCTAAAGAAGCTAAATATTTCGGTACTTTTGGATCAGCCATATCGAGAACATCAACCACACCCTTTTGTGCATTCACCACAAATAGACGTTTGCTTGCTGCATCATAAGCAGGAATTTCTGCAGCACTGGCTGCAAAGACGCCAGTTTCATAGCCACCAATACGTGCTAATTCAATGCTCTCAGGCGTAATTTCTTCCACCACTGGCGGTTCAACGAATGCAACCTCGTCATTATCATCATTACATGCCATCATACCCACAGACAACAACGCCAGCATCAATGCCGTAAATTGAGTTTTCATAATTCCCTATTTTTTAGATATTTGAATTTTGTGACTAACTTATAAACAAAGCATGTCAAAACCATGACGTTTTAATGTCATTTACATGACAAAGGTAAAAACATTGGTGCTGAAACTTTTGCTACAATATTTTGAGCTGAGTTGCTTTAAAATATTCAAAAAATGCAAATACTGACCTATGAATGTAGAAACCTCGCATCAAGCCTTACAACCTGAATTTCGACTTTTGGTTTTATTGGTGTCGCTTGGCTTTTTTATGCAGGGTTTAGACACCACAATTATCAATACTGCAATTCCTGCAATAGCCAAAAGTTTGAATGAAAATCCACTCAATATGCACAGTGTTGTTGTGGCTTATGTACTTTCGGTTGCAGCCTGTATTCCATTGAGTGGTTGGTTGGCAGATCGTTTTGGCGTTAGGAATACTTATTTTTCAGCCATCATCATTTTTACGCTTGCATCATTGGGTTGTGCATTTTCAAATAGTCTCAATCAACTGCTTTGCTTCAGAGTTATTCAAGGTATCGGTGGTGCGCTTCTACTCCCCATCGGCCGTTTAGCGATGCTAAAAATTATTCCAAGAACACAATTTTTAGCAGCCATGAGCCTCATGAGTTTGGCGGGTTTAATTGGTCCTCTCATTGGTCCAACGCTAGGTGGCTGGTTAGTTGAATATATGACATGGGAATGGATTTTCTTGATCAATCTACCCATTGGTTTAATCGGCGTTTTAGTCACCTTTAGAGCCATGCCCAATGTGACTGAACCGAATGTTGCCCGTTTTGACTTCCTAGGATTCTTGCTCTTGGTTGTCGCAATGGTCGGTCTCGCACTTGGCATTGAAAACTTTTCCAGTCCTGACTTAAGTCTTTGGTGGAGCACTGGATTAATCATCATTGGTTTGTGCGCTGTTGCTTGGTATGCCTTTCATGCGCATACCCATCAGAATGCATTATTTAGATCAAAACTTTTTAAAAATAAAATTTTTGCGATTGGAATCGTCGGTAATTTCTTTGCTCGTTTAGGCGGAAATGCCATGCCCTTTCTGATGCCGTTAATGCTGCAAGTCGCTTTTGGTTTTGAACCATTTATTACGGGTTTATTAATGATACCAATCGTCTTAGGCTCCTTGGCATCTAAACCCATCATTAGACAAATTATTCAACGCTTTGGTTATCGTAAAGTACTTTTGGTGAATACCTTATTGGTTGGTGCTTGTATAGCCAGCTTCTCACTCAATACGGCTGACACACCTACATGGCTTAGAGCATTACACTTCTTTATTTTCGGGATCCTGAACTCGCTACAATTTGTGTCAATGAATACTTTGACCTTAAAAGATTTACAGCAAGAAGATGCCAGTAGTGGTAATAGTTTTTTGTCCATGATTATGATGCTTTCAATGAGTATTGGCGTGGCTTTGGCGGGTACATTGATCAACGTCTTTACTGTTTATTTCGGTCCAGCACAAATCACCGTTGCATTTCATAGCACACTGCTTCTTTTAGGTGCCATCAATCTTATTACAGCGTTTATTTTTTGGCACATCCCCAAAAATACAGTGTCTTAATCTAAACGCGAATAACGGAATGATCGTGGTCTGTTTTACGAGATCACGGTATGATATTCAAAATACTAAAACACTTAAAATGCCCTGATGTCTAAATCCAAAGTCACTCAAAAAAAAGCTAAACCCAAGCTGATCCTAGCTGCGACGATTGGCTTCGTTTCATTAGGCTTAAGTGCCGCTTTGGTTTTTTTCTTGTTCTTCATGCATTCACCAGCATCAGCTCAAGAATATCCAATTAAAGGTTTTGACGTTTCACATCATCAAAAGAACATACTCTGGCAAAAGATTTCACCTAAAGAATATAAATTTGTTTATTTGAAGGCGACAGAAGGCGGTGATTTTAAAGACACCAAATTTCAAGAATACTGGTTAAAAGCCCGTGAACAAGGACTTTTAGTGGGTGCATATCATTTTTATCGTTTATGTCGAGATGGCAATATACAAGCGCAAAATTTTATTGAGACTGTCCCGATTAAAACAGATGCTTTACCCCCTGTTATTGATTTGGAATATGACAGTAACTGTATTAATACTTATTCAAAAGAGCAGTTATTGGCCGAAATTCAAATCATGCATGATCGATTGAAAAATCATTATGGAAAGCAGCCAATGTTCTATATTTCTAAAACTTTTTATAACATTGTGCTGGCGGGACAATTTAAAGATGTTCCACTTTGGGTCAGAGAATATCAAGGAAAACCAATATTATCTGGTGATCCCAAATGGCTCTTTTGGCAACATACCAATCAAGGCTCAATGAAAGGAATTAGTACAAAAGTTGATCTCAATGTATTTAATGGCAATGAAAAACAGTGGGATAAATTCTTAGAACAAAACAAAATTAAATGAATAAATAAATAATTTGGTTTTTACTTTTATATGTTGATTTAAAGCAATAATATTTAAATTTTATTTTTCAAATAATTTTAAATCGTCCTATTGCTACGAGAGCCCTTTCTTAAATCGAAAATGATCACTGAGCAGTAATAAATGGATAAGAAAAAAGTCTTTCTCAGTCTTGGATAAGGTTAGACTATATAAGTCACCATCTATTCTTTTTCGACATTCCGACTCAGAAAGAATCAGCTAAACTAATCAAGAGTCAAACGTCACCGATCCGATAAATGAGAAAAATCATTCACATCGATATGGATGCGTTCTTTGCATCAGTCGAACTATTAGAACGTCCGGATTTGAAACACTTGCCTGTGGTGATTTCAACTCATCATCCGCGCGCTGTAATCGCTGCTGCTTCTTATCCAGCACGTGAATTTGGACTTCGTTCTGCTATGTCTATGTCACAAGCATTAAAACGTTGTCCTCAAGTCATCGTACTTGAACCAAATTTTCAAAAGTACAATCATTTCTCAGATAAAATTCATAAAATATTTCAGCAATATACAACAACAATAGAACCTTTATCCTTAGATGAGGCATATCTAGATGTGACTGAAAATTTAGCGCTTATTCCCAGTGCAACAGAAGTCGCCATGCGGATTCGTCATGATATTTTCAATTCAACAGGTCTTACAGCCTCTGCGGGCGTTGCTCCCAATAAGTTTCTCGCTAAAATTGCTTCTGATTGGAATAAACCCAACGGTATCTGTGTCATTAAACCCCATCAAGTACAACACTTTATTCAAGATTTAGCCTTAAAGAAAATTCCTGGTGTAGGTAAAGTGATGCAAGCAAAATTACAGGCTTTACAACTGCATACATTGGGTGATTTACAACATATTGAAGAAGCTGTTTTGATTCATCATTTTGGCAAATACGGCAAACAACTGTATTTATTCGCACAAGGAATCGATGAACGCCCTGTACAAACTGAACGAAAACGTCAGCAGATATCCAAGGAAACCACTTTCGATCATGATTTAAGTTTGACGCAATGTCAGCCGTATTGGAGTCATCTAATTGAGCGTGTCTGGCAAAATTTAGACAGCAAGGGTTTGCAAGCCTCTGGTGTTACGGTAAAACTAAAATTAAAAAATTTCCAAATTTTACAACACAGTAAAAGCTTTAAACACGCTTTAAAATCAAAAGATGAAGTTGAGCAAGTTTTATACTTACTCCTCTCTGAAATGAATATTTATGAGAGCTATCAATTTCGTTTGATTGGTATTGGTGTCTATCAATTGTCAGAGAATCAACCTGAGACTCAACTCAACCTTTGGTAATCTTTGATAATTTTTGATAATAACCATGCTTAGATGGGTGTTTTTTGGTCAAAAGAATATAAATTCAACAAATATTACTCGCAAAACTATTTTTTTAGCGTAATCTAAATCCCGCAATACATTACCCATGTATATGCTGAGATGACCAAAGAAGACCTATATCTTTGGCATACCAGTCCTGCGGTTGGCGTGACAATCCATCCGAATATTGCAGGACCCTCTGATATACCTCATGGGCTCTCTCTCCGTATGCAAACCGCAAAACCTCTTTCAGATGTTCAAGAAAAACGTGCGCGTAAAGCAGCACTCAGTAGTTTTATCGGCGCAGTTGTCGATTGGTATGACTTCTTACTCTATGGCATCGTTGCCGCACTTCTCTTTAAAGATCAATTTTTTCCCAGTATTGATGGCAATATGGGCACCCTCGTAGCACTCGCAACTTTTGGCGTAGGTTTCCTATTTCGTCCTTTGGGTGGTGTTGTTTTTGGTCACTTCGGTGATCGAGTTGGTCGTAAAAAAATGTTGGTGATCACAGTCATTCTGATGGGGATCGCAACCATCGGTATTGGCTTATTACCTAATTTTGACAGCATTGGTTGGTGGGCCCCTGTATTGTTGGTTTTTTTACGTGCAGTGCAAGGTTTTGCCGTAGGTGGCGAATGGGGCGGAGCAACCCTTATGGCTGTTGAGAATGCGCCTGCCAATAAAAAAGCGTTCTACAGTAGTGGCGTTCAAATTGGCTACGGTGTGGGGCTTGTTCTCGCCACAGGTGCGGTCTCGATTGTGATTGCCGTCTTCGGTGAACTTGCTTTTGCAGAATGGGCATGGCGTATTCCATTCATTGCCAGTGCTGTACTGCTGTTTGCTGCTTTTTGGATTCGCCGTGGACAAGGTGAGTCGCAAGAATTCATTGAAAACGTGGTTGAAGCCAACGACAAACCTAAAAAACTTCCCATTTTCCAAGCCATCAGTAATCATCCAAAAGCATTTTTATACATTATTGCCTTGAGAATGGCTGAACTCTTAACAATGTATATTGTGGCAAATTTTGCCTTGAATTATTCAACCAATAACTTGGGTATGGATAAGCAATTCTTTCTTAATATCACGTTAATGGTCGGTGCGATTAGCTGTATCACAATTCCATTTTTTGCATGGATTTCTGACAAAATCAATCATAAAAGTATGTGTGTTATCGGTGGTTTGATTGGAGCAATGGCGGCTTATCCATTTTTTATGGCTTTAGAGTCTCAAAATACTTGGATGATCGTCATATTTGCGATTTTATTGGCCAATGTTGCTCACGATATGGTGGTCAGTGTACATCAACCTATCTTCACCTCATTTTTCGGCACTGAATATCGCTATAGCGGCGCAGGTGTCGGTTATCAAGTCGCGAGTATTGTTGGGGGTGGTTTCACTCCGATGATCGCCGCAGCATTGGTCATTTGGGGTAATGGTTCTTGGCAATTTGTGGCATTGTATTTAGCCGCAGGCTGCTTAATTACTGCATTAGTTGCCGCGATTATGCCGAATACGAGTCAAAATCAATCGGCTTAAGCCATCGTCACGTATTCATTTTTTATCAATAAGGTGCCTTTAAAGCACCTTATTGTTAGCTTTCATTTTTCATTTCGTAATTTAACGTCTGCTGTGCTTTATTTTCATAAACTTCTAACGTTTATCAGTGATTTTGCAACACTACGCTGCTCATACAATACCTTATTCATCAATCCCCCACTTTGCAGATTTAAAGTGGCTGACGTAAACTAGGCGCAAACTTGTTATTTAGAGCATTCGCATGACTGTACAACGTTTACACGTCGCAAAACGTTTTTCTGAAGTTGCAATTTCGGGAAATTTGGTTCATTTAGCTGGTCAGCTGGCTTCAGATACAAGCTTAGATATTAAGGGTCAAACCCAACAAACTTTAGATTTTATTGATCAATTTTTGGCAGATGCAGGTACTGATAAAACTCACATTTTATCTGTGATGATTTTTATTAAAGATATTGAAAATGATTATGCAGGCATGAATGAAGTCTGGGATGAATGGTGTTCAGATATCCAAGCATTGCCACGCACTTGTGTAGAAGCAAAAATGTATACGCCTGATGTTTTAGTCGAAATGACGGTCGTCGCAGTCAAACCATAAATTTAAAAATAAAAGCATGTTTAAACATGCTTTTTTATTACTTAGACTATCGTTCAAAACTTTCATTTATTTTTAGATGATTTTCAACCAATAATAATGGTCACATCTCTCATCATGCATGCGCATTTTCAGCCATACATCCGATGTTTAGCCACATGAATATCTGCATAATCGCCTAAGTTTCTCACCTTATTGATATCGGAAACCTCGAGCTCTGGTACACCCTGACCACCCACACCATCTCCCAAAAAATCATCTCTTAATTGCTGATATTCAGGTACTCGATCATAACGAATCACTCGATAGCCTGCAGAATCTAGCAATGCGTCTTGATCTATAGATGATTTAGAACGATGTAAGGTCGTGACATCACCTAAAGCCACCACTGCAATCACATGACAATCTTTGTCCAAGACCACAAAATCAGCAAATAAATTTTCATATTTACGTCGCGTTCGAGGAAATTTAGTCGTCAAAAGAGCATCAAATGATACGTGCGCAAAAATATTTGCCTGAGGTAAAATTTCTTTCATTCGAATAAAAGTCATATATTCAAACGTATTAAATATAGCTCTTTGCCTGAGTGCACTATCTGAAGGTTGTTTAGTGCTTAATCCTTTGTAGGCAATAAGTAAAATGATTGCGAGTATTACAATACTGGCAATGATCATCAAGTTCATTGTTTCAGTCCTTATGCATATTTTTATAATTCATTTATTGTGTATACAAACACAATATTTTTTATTTTTTGATTTGAGCTTATCGTCCAATTGAATTCGCTCAGTCAATTTCTCATTCCATTGAGATACTTTTTTAAACATTGGTGTATGGCTTAAACTCTGATTTCATTGGACATAAACAATGAACCGTACACAAATAATGAACCGTAAATAAAGCTTTTTTTAATTCATTTAATGGAAATTTTGGATAAACTCAACAACTTATGCGCAAAATCTTCATCATAAAAAGATGTTTAAAATCATTTAACTTTTTATATATAACCTATATATATCGAATTTAATTTTTAAATACAACTTTTCCTGACGAAAAACCAAAGCTTTAAAAATAGCTTTAAGTATCACTTAATTAGTAAGAGGTACAACAGGCAAGTTTTGTAATAAAACTTATCAACATGTGAAAACAAGTTATCCACAAAAAAGAGGACGGCTAGCGTCCTCTTTTTATCACCCAACTATTTAAGCTTTGGATTTATTCTTACTCTTCGGTTTAGCCGTATGCGGTCGTTTTGCATCCCCTGTTTCACGTGGAGGCAAACCCGTATGTTGTGTCAAAATTTGACCGCGTTCAGGACGTTTTTTGGTATTCGATGGACGACCTTGGCTCGCTTTACTATTGCGTTCAACATTCTCAGCGCTACGTTTTTGTGAATCACCTGCAATAGTTGAATTCTTTTTACGTGCTGACTGATATTGACCTTCTGTACCCACAGGCTGATAGGTCGGAATCAAGTGATGCTTCGAGTTACCGATTAAATCCGCACGACCCATTTCTTTCAAAGCTTCGCGCAGTAATGGCCAGTTATTTGAATCATGATAACGTAAGAAGGCTTTGTGGATACGACGACGTTTATCCCCTTTCACGATATCTAGATTTTCAGTATAACGTGCCACTTTCGCTAGCGGATTTTTACCCGTGTAGTACATGGTGGTCGCTGTTGCCATCGGTGATGGATAGAAGGTTTGTACTTGATCTGCACGGAAACCATTCTTCTTCAACCAAATGGCAAGATTCATCATGTCGTATTCAGTCGTACCTGGATGCGCAGCAATGAAGTAAGGAATCAAATATTGCTCTTTCCCTGCTTCTTTACTGTAACGATCAAACATTTGCTTAAAGCGGTCATAACTACCAATACCCGGTTTCATCATCTTCGACAATGGACCTTTTTCGGTATGTTCAGGCGCAATTTTCAGATAACCGCCGACATGGTGTTGAACCAATTCTTTTACATACTCAGGGTTTAATACCGCAAGGTCATAACGTAGACCTGAACCAATCAGAATCTTTTTAATGCCTTTTAATGACCGTGCTTTACGATATAACTGGGTCAATGGCGCATGATCGGTCAATAAGTTCTGACACACACCCGGATACACACATGATGGCTTACGGCAATTTTTTTCAATTTCAGGATCATTACAATGCAAACGATACATGTTTGCTGTTGGTCCACCTAAATCCGAAATAATGCCTGTAAAACCGGGTGCTGTATCACGAATTTTTTCGACTTCACGTAAAATCGATTCTTCAGAACGGTTTTGAATAATACGACCTTCATGTTCTGTAATAGAACAGAACGTACAACCGCCAAAACAACCACGCATGATGTTCACAGAGAACTTAATCATATCAAATGCAGGGAAACGTGCATCACCATACGAAGGATGTGGTAAACGCGCATACGGGTATTCAAACACGTAATCCATTTCTTCAGTGGTCAATGGTATCGGTGGTGGGTTTAACCACACATCACGTTCACCATGTTTTTGAACCATTGCACGCGCATTACCCGGGTTGGTCTCTAAATGTAAAATACGGTTCGCATGCGCATATAAAACAGGATCGGCTGACACTTCTTCAAAAGCAGGTAAGCGAATAACAGCCAATTCACGTGGTGGTAATTTATGTTTAATCGCTTTTGATGCAGGCTGTAGACGAACAATCTGTGTGTTCGCATCTAATGTATCGCCTTCACGAATAATCGGATTCGCAACATGTTCTTTTTTGAAGCCTTGGTATTGAGTCAGGCTATCTTCTTTATCTTTCTCAATCTCACAACCTTCTAGATCTTCGGTCATGACATAAGGGTTGATAATTGCATCGACGCGTCCAACGGTATCGACATCATTCGAGGCAATTTCAACAAATTTAGCTTTAGACGCACGATTGTATTTATTTACAATAAATGCAGTACCACGTACATCGGTAATCTCGTGAATTTTCTCTCCACGTGCCAAACGATGCATGATCTCAGTAATTGAGCGTTCGCCATTACCGTACATCAATAAATCGGCTTTTGAATCCATAAGCACCGAACGACGCACTTTATCAGACCAATAATCATAGTGCGCAATACGACGTAACGACGCTTCTATACCACCCAATAAAACAGGTACATCAGGATAAGCTTCACGTACACGCTGACAATACACAGTTGCCGCACGATCTGGACGCTTATTTGGTTGATTATCTGGTGAATATGCATCATCCGAACGGATTTTACGGTCAGCCGTATAACGGTTGATCATTGAATCCATATTACCTGCGGTCACGCCCCAAGCAATATTGGGTTTACCCAAGACTTTAAATGCTTCAGCAGAAGTCCAATCTGGTTGTGCGATAATACCAACACGGAAACCTTGCGCTTCTAAAGTACGGCCAATGATGCCTGAACAAAATGATGGATGATCAATATAAGCATCACCACAGACCAAAATAAAGTCACAGCTGTCCCAACCGAGTAAGTCCATCTCCTCGCGTGACATCGGCAAAAATGGTGCAGGTTCAAAACATGATGCCCAATATTTGTCGTAATCAAACAACGCAGTCGGCGCTGTCTGAGCAGTATAAGCTGTAGACATGGTAATTAATCTCGATTGGCAGATGGCGATCGGGAGAGATCTAAGATGAAAGCCGAGTATTTTAACATGAATCATACTCAGCTTGCTTGTCTAAAAAACAAACAATTGCAACAACTTAACATTCTTTCGTTAAGCGCTTTA
This sequence comes from Candidatus Acinetobacter avistercoris, assembly GCA_018883945.1. Lineage (GTDB taxonomy): Bacteria > Pseudomonadota > Gammaproteobacteria > Pseudomonadales > Moraxellaceae > Acinetobacter > Acinetobacter avistercoris. The sequence continues at coordinate 1,752 of JAHLFF010000354.1, read as the reverse complement.
ATTCTGAACACTTTGAATGAGTTAAAACACTTCGTTTCATATAAATTTTAAGATATAGAGAAAGCGTTAAATGAATGGCCATTAAGATTAAAGCTCAAATAAACAATTTTTATTTATTATAGAAGTCTGAAATTTATTAAATCGATAAGAATCAGAGCATTCTTAATTTGATTTATCACTATTCAATACCATGTATTCATCCATTTAAGCTTAAGCCTAAGAATGAAAACTCCCCTATTTCTAAACATTTCATAATGATCAAAAGATTAAAAAAATTAAGAATCATAAATACTAAAAAATAATTTCTGCATGAAAACTGATACAAAGCTTAGCGAATGAACGACATTACTTAAGCTAAATTTTGATAATGTAAATAGGAAATCTCAAGCGAGCACGGTGAATATTATGTCAAAAAAAGCATTATTTATTACATCGAATCAAGGTGTTGAACAGGATGAGCTGATTAAACCTCTACAGTTTCTACAGTCAAAAGGGATTGAAGTTATCCATGCTGCTGAAACTAAAGAAGACGTACAATCCGTAAAAAGTGATAAAGAACCCGCGACACGATATACACCCCATACCACACTTGCTCAAGTAGCATTTGAAGATTACGATATTTTGGTGATTCCTGGTGGGACTGTAAATGCCGATCAGCTTCGTATTAATCAAGATGCTCTAAAAATTATTCAATATTTTAGTGATCAGCAAAAACCGATTGCTGCCATTTGTCATGCACCTTGGGTACTGATCAATGCTGAACGGATTAAGGATAAAAACCTCACCTCCTATCACAGCATCAAATTGGATTTAGAAAATGCGGGTGCGAATTGGGTCGATGAAGAGGTTCATCGTTGTAACACAGGCGGTTGGCCTTTAATTACCTCACGAAATCCCGATGATATTTCTGCATTTAATCAAGCCATTCTCGAAGAATTAGAGACTTAAGAGATTTTGTAAGCGAATGCTTACATCGAAAGCTTCTCTTGTCGGCTTTTCTCCCCGACTGATTTTGGCTAATCTTTAGTTATCAGGAAACAGGACGTTTCCCAAACAAAAAACAACAATAATCAGTTTGAGCATCGGGACGTGAGATTAGACAGGAGTCAAATCTAAATCACCAATACGAAGAAAAGCCCATCAGGATGATGGGCTTTTCTTTATTCACACTTTACTCATAATTTATTTATCAATTTTAACAGCTTAGATACTTTTCAAATATTCGGTAATTGCATTATTCTCTGCCATTTCAGCAAGCTGTAGCGCTGTATATTCACTTTTATATTGAACATGTGCACCTTTACTCACCAATAATTTGACGACTTCTAAGTGATCATTTTCAGCAGCAGCTTGTAAGGCACTATAGCCTTCATCATCGGTTTGATTTACATCAACACCTTGCTCAAGTACTTTTTCAACTTCAATAACTTCGCCAAGTGATGCCCAATAAACAAGTTCAGGAAGATGGAGTTCTTCGTCATCTTCAGGGATTGGGGAGATTGAGTTTAGTTTCATAATCGCGATACCATCTTTAATTTAAAATAATATATTTTAAAATCAATATAAAAGAGTCTTAATTGTACCTGCAAAAGTGATACAACCTAATATTGAGGCTATCATCTGTAGTGGTCAACAAATATTGGACATAGTTTTAAGTTTATTTTCAGCCCCACAAGGACTGATACCATCATTAAAATGATGAGGTCGTATCTGATTGTAGTATTCCATCAGATATATACCGACATCTAGTTT
>JAHLFF010000353.1 GCA_018883945.1 Candidatus Acinetobacter avistercoris | reverse complement strand
AAAGCTAAATTGAATAATGCATATAGTTTTGAGGTTATAGCTCGAGACTGGCATAAGGAATATAGCAATACTGGTCGCTGGATTGCACATACAGCCGAAAGAGCATTAAAGAACTTAGAAGACTATGTTTTCCCCATCATCGGGCAACAGTCGATAGATGCAGTAAAACCTAGAGACTTGGTTAAAGTTTTACGCTCTATTGAAGAATCTGGATATGCAGAAGTATTAAAGAAAACTCGCCAGAGATTTAGTAGCATATTTTCTTATGCGATATCACGCGGCCTTATAGAAGAAAATCCCGCTTACTTTCTAAAAGATGTTTTTGTAAAAACGAAAAAATCTAAACACCACCCTCAATTACCATTAGAGCAACTGCCTGAGCTTTTGCAAAGATTAGAAAACGATAAGGGTTATCCTACAACGAAGTTATGTACAGCGTTTGCTCTTCATACGTTTGTACGTTCCAGTGAGTTCCGTTTTGCACGTTGGAGTGAGTTTGATCTTCAAAAAAGCATATGGACTATTCCAGGTGAAAGAGAATTCATTCCAGGACAAAAGTTTTCTAATCGTGGTGCCAAAATGAAAATGGATCATTTGATTCCATTATCACCTCAAGTTATCAATATCCTAAAAGAGATCTATCCTTACAGTGGAATGACTAAAAATGTCTTTCCAAAGAATGGAGATCCCCAAGGATTTATTAGTGAGTCTACGATTAATAAGACGCTACGTCGTATTGGCTATGATACTAATAAAGATATATGTGGACACGGTTTCAGGGGTATGGCTTGTTCTGCCCTAGTGCAAAGTACGCTCTTTCAAAAGGAAGCTGTAGAAAAGCAAATGAGTCACCAGGAACGCGACCAAGTGCGTTTGGCTTATACGCATCAAGCAGAATACCTGGAAGAACGTAAAGCTATGTTGAATTGGTGGAGTGATTATCTTGAAGCCAATCGGATCAAATACATCAGTCCATATGATTTTACTCAGCAATTGCTTAATGATGATGTAATCAATTTTAAATACGCAAAGCTGGCGAAATAACCAGTTTTAACAGTTTGCCAAGCCTAGCCCGACGGGGCGAAAGTCGGATACCCATCCGATTGGCTTGGCTCCTACTTGGGTATGCCGTGGGAGGCATGTAAAATGTTTAAAAAGTATTACTCATCTGATGAAATTATTCGTAATCTCAAAAAATTAGAGATAGAAGTTACCTTTCGAGACTTAAAAGACTTATGTATTCGAGGTGAGCTAACGCCAGCAATCCATTTTGAAGGAAATCTAGTATGCATCAAGGACGAGCGTTACCAGGATCCTCTCGACAAGTATTCTATTGCTCACTGTGAATCTGTAAGCTGGTCTAAAATTTTCAACGGTTATATTCATTCTAAAAACTTCGCTAATTTTCTAGAATCATCATTGATTAAATATCCTAAGACCGATGTATTTTTTACAGTGGATGAAATTATTGAAGACTTATCTAAGGATGAAATTCCCGCTCTGAAAGAAGATGAATACTTAAAAGTATTTCCTTCTAAAATCGATGATGATATTCGACACACCAAATGGTTACGTGAGTCAAAAGTCTTTGAGGGTAATACATTCCATTCAACTGACATAGTTTTCCCTCATTCTGAAGTTAAAAAACTGCTCTCACTAAAAGATAAAAATCACCAAGTGGCTATTTTTAATAATATTGATGGATCTTCCAATGGGAACAGACAATCACGCAAGCATCCTCTTTATCTCTCTTACGATATTTATGCTTACTTTGAAGCAGCCTGTATTGGTGCCAACTGTAATCCAATAGAAGCATATAATTTTTATGGAACCCCCGATTTTCATAAGAAATACCCTGGCTATGCTGAAGTGTACAATCTCATAAAATCTGGGAAAAAAGCTGGTGTACTACCACCTCATCAAATTCCAGCAGAAGACCTTAAGCATTATCTCTATGGTAAAGAAATCATTATTTTAGGGTTTAATGACCCTGATAATTACACCTCTCAAAAAGAGGATACTGAAAAGCAAAAGATTGAGGAGCTTCAAAAGCAGTTAGAAGCAAAAGAACAGGATATCCAGAGCTTAAAACGTCAACTAGAACAAAATGAAGCGGAGATCTTGAGATTAAAAGAGTATCCATTAGCTCAGCCTGACAAAGAAAATCTTATCAATTTGATTTTCGACGACTCAGTACAGGAAAGATATTCACCAGACCTTGCTAACGCGATAAAGCTTTGGAAACACATATACATAAACAAACCAAAAAATGACAGCCATACAAATATGAGTAATCAATGGATTTCAAGTAATACTGGTTATGATGAAAATCAAACTGGAGGAAAGAAATCAATAGAACGCCTCAAAGAAATAACAACCCCCTTTGTTGAGTGGGGCAATCAACGAAATAAAAATTACAAAAATAGTTAAATCACAAGTCATTGATTTGTATATACCCTACCTACCTTAGGTGGGGTATTTTTTTGAGTTACCCCTCTTACCTGACCTACTACTTAATTTGTTCTTATGCATCAACAGTATTTAGCCATGTAGGTGCATAAATGACTATCACACCAATCCGCGTTCAATTCAAAACAACTTGCCAAATCCTTGATATGAGCCGCGAAGCATTACGACATAAGATTCGTACTGATGCCACCTTTCCGCGACCAATCAAAACAGGGGATACCAAACAAGCCCCAGTCTATTTTGATTATGCCGAGCTTGTTGAGTGGCATAACAGTAAGAAAGAAGCTGCAGCTCAAGTGGGGGTATGATCATGAAGGCTTCCTCAAATTTAACTGTTCCTCCCTCAGCTCAAATCAATATTAATGGTGCTCTAATTCACCAAGATCAGTATGGTCGTTACAGCCTAAATGATTTACATCAGGCAAGTGGCAGTGAACGTAAAAATCAGCCGCAATATTTCCTTGAAAATAAACAGAGCCAAGATCTTGTTCAAGTATTAATCGATACAGGAATTCCTGTATCGCCTGTTGAAGTCATTCGTGGCGGGATAAATCAAGGTACCTATGTTGTAAAAGAATTGGTCTATGCATATGCAATGTGGATTAGTGCAGCTTTTCATCTCAAAGTTATTCGTACCTTCGATACTGTGACGGCGCAGCCACAACTGCCGGATCTTAATAATCCAGCACAATTGAGAGACCTATTGCTTGGCTATGCTGAACAGAATATTCAGCTCAGTGCTAAAAACCAAGTACTGTCCAAAGCAATCGAAACTATTACTCATACTGAGCATGGAGTGAAATTTCAGCAAGCATGTAAGATTTTGAATGTGAAGCAGCAAGAACTAGCCGAATGGCTTCGGAAACATAATTGGGATAGGTATCTAAACAATGCCAGGGCTTCAACTTATTACAGCGAAAGCCGTGGCTATTGTGAGACTAAGTACTCACTCAAAGAAGGTGTAAAACCTTCTGGTCAACCGTATAGCTTCACACAGACTGAGTTCTTCATATTGCCAAAAGGCATGCAGATCTTAGCTAAAAGGTTTGGGGAGCGGCCATGAGTTTTCAAAATATTTTCTGTTTAAGGCTTCTCAAATTAAAAATGATCAGCTATATTGATCGTGTTCGGTGCAAAATCATCGAATTAGCTTTGGTCGGCTATTACTATAAAGGCGCATACAGTCCGCTTCGGGCTTTTTTTGTGCGTAATATCTCTATGCGTTCGCATGTTATGGCGGAGCTGGAGGGGGACACTTTCGAGTGTGCTGGGTTCCTTTGTAGCCAGTCGACCAACCCCTTTCAGCTTTGCCACCCTCACTTGGTCGTGAATGGCAAGGCTCCAATTTACAAAGGAGCGCATTCATCATGAACGCTAAAGTACGAATTCAATTTCCAGAACAATTAATTCCCTTCTACAGTGCCGATGATGTAATAAATGTCTATTCACTTGCATTTGACGCTACGGTACAAATTCGCACATTAGTAAATCAAATCAGTAAATCTATTATCAAAATAAAATCAGCTGCTCATGAAAATAAAGCTGATAACCCTATTTTTACTGAACTTGAAAATCTAATTAAAGTATCTCTCTATCTTACTAATAGCCAAGCAGATGCTTACAGCCTTGAACAGCAAAGATATCAAAAAGAGTTTGATGCTCAATGTGATGCTGGCGATCTGCTAGATGCGCATTCTTTAGTATTTACCAACATGGTTTGGCTCTCCACTATGCTTGGCCAAATTAAGCAAGAAACAGCTCAACTTAAAGACGAATTAACAAAAAAAGGTTTTCATTTGGCCTGCTTTTATTCACTTGAAGGTCTTATTGAAATTTGTGAATACCTTCTTGAAGAGCAAGTAAATACTTCCGATTCTGAACGCGAAAATTATGAAATACAGTGGGAGGCTACTAAAAATGGATAAGCCTTCTATTTCATCAGAGAAAACTAAAGTACAGCCAGAACCGACTGTTGAGCATACAACACCACCCTCATCAGCTGCATATGTTGAATCAGTACGTATTACTCCGACGCGGCTCTGGAATGCAGTGCTGGAAAAGTATCATCAAGGGGGATCAAAAGGAGGTCGGAGTGAGTAATATGCTGATTAATGAGCCTCCTCTCATGTTCTCTCCTACTCTTGCTACTGAGCTTGGAAGCATTGAAGCTGCTGTTTTCATGCAACAGCTTCATTTCTGGCTGAGCGTATCAAAGCATCAGTACGATGGTCGGGCGTGGATATATAACAATACTGATCAATGTGTTGAAATGATGCGAAATACAGTATCAAAACGCACTATTGAACGTATCATTTCGAACTTAAAAAAATTGAACCTCATCGATGTTCAGAAATTGCATTCGAATAAGTGGAATAAAACTAGTTTCTTTACTATTAATTATTCGGAATTGGTAAAAATTGATCAGAAATATAGCTCAAACCCAATAGCTGTGCATACCGCCAAAATGGCGGAATCGATACCGTCAGAATGGCGGAATCAAGACCGTCAAAGTGGCGGAATCGAACGCGCCAAAATGGCGGAATCTTTACAGAAGAATACAACAGAGGATAACAAACAGAATATTACCGATGTTCAGTTTGAAGAATTTTGGAAAGTTGTACCGAATAAGGATGGCAAAAAGCCTGCACAATCAGCTTTCAAAAAGGCTATTAAAAAGGTGTCTCTTGAAGATCTAATTATTGCCTACAAGGCCAATGTACAAGTGTGTGAGTCTCAGAATCGTTTTAAGAAAAACCCTGCAACCTGGTTAAACCAAGAATGCTGGAATGATGAATCTATTCAGAACGTGATTAAGCAATTAAAGAATCCACAACAAGCCCCAAACCCTCAAAACTTTCAAGCTGACATGGGGGACTGGTAATGATCGAGATCTATAACAACTCTATCGAGCAATGTGTACTTGCTGCACTGATGACTGTTCAGAACTCACTTGAAACCGTGATGAATGATCTAGATGAGAATTGTTTCTACGCAAGTCGTCATCAGGAGATTTATAAAGCCATTACTGACCTTGCCAATGAGAACAAACCTTACGATGTGGTTTTCGTTGAGCAGAAGCTGAATGAAAAAAGTTCACTTGTTGGCATAACTCCTGCTGAATACCTGATGACGCTAATGTCAGATGCACCATCGAGTTTCTACAATCTGGAATCTTATGTTGCTGAACTCAACAAACTGAAAGCGCACCGTGAAGTTGAAAAGATGGGCCGAAGTATTCAGGAAGTGGCAAGAGATTTAACCGTACCTGATGTGCATAACGCTGCTGAAAATATCCTGAACAAGGCGAC
>JAHLFF010000352.1 GCA_018883945.1 Candidatus Acinetobacter avistercoris | reverse complement strand
TGAATACATAGAGAGCAGGATGCTCCAGTTAAGAATAATAAGACAGGAATAAAAGGTACGACAGGAGTTATACCTCAGCAACAAATACGAAAAACCTCGACAGGATGTCGAGGTTTTTTTATGGCCAAAATCAATCATCTAAAAATTCGATTATTAATTTTCATTTTATCCATTTTACAGATTTAATATTTTTTTATATGATTATTCTCAAGCCAGACAGGAAGTAAATTAAAGTATTTACAACCCATCCAGCCAACTTAATTTAAAGTCAATTTTCTTCCCAGCCAATACCCCTTTTAGGCTGGAATTTTTTTGTCTAAAATTGAGCATATTAAATAAAAATTTAAAGTTTAAGTTTGAGACTGAGACTGAGACGAACTCTAATAAGCACTCGTGCGCTTTTAAGACATCTTAATTATGTATAGAAAATAGCCACTTCCATTCGGCCAATTAAAAAGACCACTAAAATAAGAAAAAATACGCGAATAAATCCACTTCCTTAGCGTAATGCTAATAAGGTTCCCACCAGTGAGCCTAAAATATTACAAGCAGCAAGTACGACTCCAATCAACTACAGAACATGACCTGAAGGAATAAAAAATAGTAAAGAAGCGCTTATCGTTCCTAGGTTTACAAGTTTTGCAGAAGCAGCAATTTTATTTGTACCAAAGACGGTTGCTAGACTGTGTTGTGGTAGTGCCTGCAACAATGCTGGCAATTTAACAAGTCCACGCCACCCACCGCTGCATCAATGAGTCCACCACAAAAGGCAAAAAAGCCTAATATAATTAGAATAGTTTCTAATTACATTTCAAGTTACAACTTATAATTTTGAAGAATAATCATATTAACGTTATATAACTTAATGAAATAATTAATAATAGTTTGGTCTTATATAAAAGGTAGATCTGAGACTAGATTCAGTGAGGTTGAAGTGATCTCCTAAAAAAGCCTAGATATAAAATCTAGGCTTCGTGTAAATCATCTTCTCTGAATTTAATGCACATTTAAATAAAGCATCATTTAAAAGCTCAAATTCATGTACCCATTAATGGTCATGACCATCAGCAACTTCAGTAACCATTTCATTGGCTTTGGTTTTATTCGCTTCGCGATCATAGACAATTTTCCCGTTAAATACGGTCATTACCACTTCAGAGCTTTCTAGTGCAGCAGGTTGAATCTTAAATAAATTCTGACTCATCACAACTAAATCTGCTGCTTTACCCTTTTCGATTGATCCTGTTTCTTTTTCAGCAAAAATCGCTTCAGCCCCGTTAATAGTATGACTCGCAATCATAGCTTCAAGTGAAACACCTGACTGAACTCCTTGAGCTATACGCGTCATTGGGAAAAATTCACGTACTGGATAATCACTTGATGAATTCAATAATACACCAGCATCAAAAAATGCCTTAGGCAATGGATGACCATCTGCACGTATACCTAGGGAAAGGAAGCGCGGAATCGTTTCAATTGCTTCATCACTCACATGAGTAATCATATGTCGTGCATCACGCTTACCATTTTGCTGTTGCGCATATTCAAAGGAATCTAGCATTAAATTATAGGTCCTGGTTGGGCCTATATCATGGATATATACTCGAAACTTTTCTTTATCTAAGGCTGCGACTGTTTTCTTTAAAATCTCCTGATCCCATACCAATGAACCATACGTACTGCTGGCTCCAGTACCAAAAATTTTAATCGAATCTGTTTTAAAGAATTTACCCTTGTATTTAGCTCGGCGCTCTATAAATCCTGGAATTTGTTCAGTGCCACGATTTTCATCTGCCCACTGTAAAAGATCATAACGTACAGTTAGTTTAGACTCATTGTCTAATGCTTTCATCGCTTCCAAGAATGTATCAGTCGGATAATGAATCGGCACCAATACTGAGGTTACTCCGCGTTGTGGTGCGAGTTCTTGTTGGAAAGAAAGTACTGCATTTTTATATTCATCTACACTAAAGTCCGGTTGTGGCAACACACTGATGACTAAGTTTTGTGCGCTAAATTCTCTCAGGATACCTGTAGGGTTTCCTTGAGAATCACGGTCAATAAAACCTCCTGCTGGATCTTCTGTTTCCGCTGTAATACCTGCGTTCTGCATGGCACGTGTATTTGCCCATACTTCATGATGGCCATGGGTAATAAAAACTGCAGGAATATCCTTTCCTACAATCTCATCCAATAATACCGCAGGTGATTTTCCTGTTAATTTTGCTTGTTCAAGCACATAGTTTAAATTCCATCCAACACCCCTGATTTGTTTAACATCAGGCTGTTTAAGTAAGAAATCTTGAGTTGCTTTTTTATAAGCCTCTAATGTCTGTGTGCCGAGATTAACCCAATACATTGATTCAGCACGTAAATAAGCATGGTTATGGGTATCAACAAAACCTGGAAGTAACATTTTACCTTTTAAATCGATAATTTGAGTTTGTTGACCACGCCAATCTTTGAGTCCAGAATTACTGCCGACATAGACAATTTTTCCATCTTTAACTGCAACAGCTTCTGCTTCAGAGCGGACTGTATCGACTGTATAAACAGAGCCATTCTCAAAAATAAGATCTGCCTGTTTGGAATCTATAGCGCTATCATCATTGCTTCCACAAGCTGTTAATGTGACAGCTAAAGTCGTCGCAAGAGATCCTATCCAAAAATTTCGTAATGCGGATTTCGCAAATGGAAATTTAGAGTTCATTTGAGATTGTTCCTTCATATTAATTTCATCCTTGTGCCCTTTATTTTGTTGCTATTTTTTAGTAATACTGCAATAAAGCAAAAAACTTCCTGCTTTAATATCTTATGCCGTAGCTGATATATAGAACTAAACTAGTGAAGGAGCACCCTTAAGTCAAAAACTTACGAGGTATATCTTTATGTAATAATAGTATTCAATGCATGTATGAATCATGAAAAAAGAGCGATCTAAATCTCTGAGATAACGTAATTGGCGATAGAAGAAACGTATTATGAGATGCATCTAAATTCAAATTTTTAGTTATATTAATGAATATGAAAAACGCTTAGTCTTTAATTTTAGTATTTTCAAGTTGATTTCATCTTTTTTTAAGTCAAAAATAATTGATATTTAACGTTTTATTTTTTAATTTAATTTAATTTAATAATTGTTATTTTATAAATCGTTTTTTCTTTTTCATTTGCGTTTTCTTTTCATTTGCTTTTGATTACATCTACATTGACGTAAGCCAATGCTTACATCAATTCAAGCCTTTTGCAGCTTGGCGAGTTCGTTACCATTTTATATGATGAGGACATAGAGAGCAGGATGCTCCAAAGAAATAAAAATACGATGAGATACAAGGAAAGTCAGGTACGACAGGAGTTATACCTAAAGCATCAAATACGAAAAAGCCCAACAGGATGTTGGGCTTTTTTGATTTCCGCTTAATTAATCAAATAAACGGTCGAAGAATGATTTTTTCTTCGGAGACGATTTACTGTCTTCACCATCCATCGATTCTTGTAACTCTTTTAACAGTTCACGCTGGCGTGAAGTTAAATGTACAGGGGTTTCGACCACAACACGACAAAGTAAATCACCTTGCATGCTGGTACGAACAGGTTTTACACCCTTACCACGTAAACGGAACATTTTACCCGTTTGTGTACCTTCAGGTACTTTCAGGTTTACACGCCCGTCTAATGTTGGAATTTCAATTTCTTTACCCAAAGCAGCATCTGCAATACTAATGGGTACGTCCATATATAGATCAGCGCCATCACGTTGGAAGATCTCATGTTCACGAACAGTCACTTCTACGTATAAGTCACCTGATTGACCATCACGAATCGCTTCACCTTTACCCGTTAAACGTACGCGATCGCCATTATCTACACCAGCAGGGATCGTCACTTCTAAAGTTTGTTGACGATCTTTTACACCCGAACCATGGCATGTATTACAAGGGGTCTTAATGATTTTACCTTGACCACGACATGTGCTACAGGTTTGCTGAACAGAGAAGAAACCTTGCTGCATACGGACTTGACCCGCCCCATGACAGGTTTTACAGGTTTCAACATCTTGTGGATTTTTTGATCCTTTTCCATCACATGTTTCACATGGCGCTGGCGCTGTGAAAGTAATGGTTTTTTTAATACCTTTTACGGCTTCTTCAAGCGTCAGTTCCATTACATAACGTAAATCAGAACCACGTTTTTGGCGTTGCTGACCACCACGACCGCCACCACCAAATGCGCCACCAAAGATATCGCCAAATTGGCTAAAGATATCTTCTGCGCTAAAACCACCACCGAAGCCACCACCGCCTCCGCCCATACCACCTTCGAAGGCTTGATGGCCCATCCGGTCGTACATGCTGCGTTTTTCGCCATCAGATAAAACTTCATAAGCTTCAGCAGCTTCTTTGAATTTATCTTCAGCTTCGGCATTGTCTGGGTTACGATCTGGATGATACTTCATCGCCAACTTACGGTAGGCTTTTTTAATTTCATCATCACTAGCGGTTTTAGCTACGCCTAAAACCTCATAATAATCACGTTTAGCCATGTCTGGCGATGCTCCACAAAAAAATAAGATTACTTCACTGCGAAGTATGTTGGGGTCATAGCTCGATATTACAAGTCGGAGTAAAAATTATTTTTTAAAAAACGGCTTTTTTCTGAATATACTTCACGAAACCTTTTAACCAAACATTCAAAAGGTATAACCATGCTATTGCAGCAAAAACAACACCAATCACCGTGCAGGTTTTTACCCAAATCATGCTATCCCAATAAATAAAGAATGCGGGGATAAACCATAAAAATGCAAAAACACCTAAAATGAGAAAGAGCACAACGCTGCGCATAATCCATAATGCTTGGGCCTGCATCCATACTTCGGCAGTATCAGACTGCACCACTTTTCGAGACAAAAAGTAAGCTATTACAGCGGTAATTGCTGTAAATAATGCTAAAAACATAAACACATAAGACAAAGTAACAAAACGACGATGTCTATCTAAGCTGTCTCGCCCCATGGATAATTTTAACCTCAATTCACTACACACTCATTTTGAGTTATACAGTGAATTTATTATTTTATTGTCTGTAAAAAACTAGGGACTACTATATTGAATTTTTCAGTATTTCGCACCTAATATTGCAACATTCTACACACTATTTGACTCTTTTTTTACTTTAAACCACGCTGCATACAGAGCAGGCAAGAAGAATAATGTTAATAGTGTAGCAATAATAAGCCCACCCATAATCGCAACAGCCATCGGCCCGAAAAAAATACTCCTAGAAAGTGGGATCATGGCCAACACTGCGGCCAGTGCCGTCAGGATAATTGGACGAGAACGGCGCACTGTTGCATCCAAAATTGCATCCCACTGTGAATGTCCAGATGTAATGTCTTGCTCAATTTGATCAATTAAAATCAATGAATTACGCATAATCATTCCTGATAATGCGATCGTACCTAGCATCGCAACAAATCCAAAAGGTTTGTTGAAGAGCAATAAGAATAAGACGACTCCAATCAGTCCCAATGGCGCGGTAAGAAATACAATAAATGATCGAGAAATACTCTTTAGCTGAATCATCAATAATGTGAAAACGACCGCTAAAAATAAAGGCATACCCGCATTTACTGAGGTCTGACCTCGAGCTGACTCTTCGACCGTGCCTCCAACTTCAATTAAATAACCACTTGCTAAGTCGGCACGAATACTTTCAATCGATTCCTTTAACTCATTCACCACCGTCGCAGGTTGTAATTGAGTTTGAATATCTGCCCGCACGGTAATCGTTGGTAAGCGGTTACGATGCCAAATCAGTCCATCTTCAAATTTGTATTGAATATTGGCAATTTGTGCTAAAGGTACCGTACCTCCTTTCGATGTTGGCACCGCGAGACTTTCTAAAGATGCTACATCTGCACGTTCAGCCTGATCTCCACGTAACCGAATATCAATTAATTCTCGCTTTTCACGATATTGATTAATCACCGCACCACTAATCGAGCTGTTCAGGAAGTTGGCGACGTCTAAACTACTGACGCCTAATTGACGTGCACGATCCTGATCAATTTCTAGAGAAATGACTTTACTCGGCTCCCCCCAGTCTAAATGTACATTATTGGTGTTTGGATTTTCACTAACGACTTTTGCGACATCCTGCGCACGCTGACGTACCGTATTTAAATCTTCACCTGATACTCGGAACTGCAGTGGATAGCCCACGGGCGGTCCATTTTCTAATAATGAAACGCGTGTTCGGACTTGAGGAAGCAATTGACTAATTTCTTGACTCAGATTTTTCCGAATCTCATCTCGTTCTTCTAATGAAGATGCCAAAACGACGAGCTGTGCAAAACTGGCTTGCGGTAACTGTTGATCTAAAGGTAAATAAAAGCGTGGCGAACCTGTGCCCACATAAGCAACATAGTTATCAATCCCTTTTTGAGTTGATAAAAACTTTTCGACTTTTTTAACTGCATTTTCAGTTGCTGTCAGTGATGCGCCTTCTTCAAGTTTTAAATCCACTAAAATTTCAGCACGGTTAGACGGTGGAAAAAACTGTTGCGGGACCAACTTAAACATTAAAATAGACAAGATAAAAAGACCCACTGTCGCAGCGATAACGGTCTTACGATAAGTCACACATGTATTCACCCAACGTCTTAACTTTTGATAAGTCTTGGATTGATAAGGATCGTGCACCTCTCCCTGAACATGAATGATTGGTTGCGGTGCAGGCTGTTTACGCAGTCGGGCCCATAAGCGCTGATACCACGACGCTTTATGCGGAGTATTATTAAAATCTGGTAGCAGTTTGTCTCCTAAATAAGGCACGAACAACACCGCAGCAAACCATGATACGACCAGTGCAATGGTCACCACTTGGAAAATAGAACGCGTATATTCGCCTGTACTTGAAGCAGCTGTGGCAATCGGCAGAAATCCTGCTGCAGTAATCAAGGTTCCCGTGAGCATAGGAAAAGCTGTAGATGTCCAAGCAAAACCTGCTGCTTTAAGCCGGCTATACCCCTGCTCCATTTTTATGGCCATCATTTCAACAGCAATAATTGCATCGTCGACTAACAGTCCAAGCGCTAAAATTAACGCACCTAACGAAATTTTGTGTAGTCCGACATCAAAGAAATTCATGCCCGCAAAGGTCATCGCGAGTACAAGCGGAATGGATAATGCCACCACCAATCCCGTGCGGAAACCAAGTGAAAAGAAACTCACCAAGAGAACAATAATTACCGCTTCAGCCAGCACTTTAATGAATTCGTGAATACTGCGTTCTACCGCAACAGGCTGATCTGAAACCTTTTTCAGTTCCATACCAAGAGGCAAAGCTTGTTGTAAATCGTTAAATTTTGTTTCTAAGTTTTTACCTAAGGCGATGATGTCACCACCCTTACGCATTGAAACGGCAACTCCAATACCGTTTTGTCCCATAAAGCGCATCCGTGGCTGTGCTGGTTCACTGAAACCACGATAAATTTCTGCAACATCACCCAACTGAATGGTTTTATCTCCCACTAAGAGGGGCATTTTTTTCAAATCATCTACTGACTGCAGTGCTCCACTTACACGCACTTGAATTCGATCTGTGCCTGTTTCAAAAAAACCTGCACTGGCAGTACTATTTTGTTTTTGTAATGCCTCTTGAATCGCGGTTACTGGAATACCCAGTTGGGAGGATTTTGTATTTGAGATTTCTATCCAAATTTTTTGATCTTGTAGACCGACTAAATCTACTTTCGCTACGTCTTTAACGCGTTGTAATTGAAGCTGAATCCGATCTGCATATTCTTTTAAAATGGCATAGTCAAAATCTTTTCCTGTAAGAACGTAGATATTTCCAAAAGTATCGCCAAATTCATCATTAAAAAATGGGCCCTGCACACCAGCTGGTAATTGGTGTTTGATGTCGCCTACTTTTTTTCTCACTTGATACCAGACATTAGCGAGATCTGCAGATTTAAGAGAGTCTTTCGCAATGAACGTGACCATAGACTCGCCAGGTCTTGAATAAGCCGCCACGCGGTCGTATAAGCCCGTACTCATCAACTCTTTTTCAATCCGATCTGTCACTTGCAATGACACTTCTTCTGCAGTCGCACCTGGCCAATAGGTTTGTACCACCATCACTTTAAAACTAAAGGGTGGATCTTCACTTTGGGCCAGCTTGGCATATGAGTAAATACCCAATATACCCATCAGAATCATAAAATAAAGAATCAATCCTTTATTGTTTAATGCCCATTCTGACAAGTTGAAATTCATTTTGGAGCTCATTATTTTGCTCCTGCTTGAATCTGAACACTTCGATTTTGTCGATCGATCGGATTAATTTTTTGTTTTTCTCTTAATAAATGCACACCACCCACAACCACCCAATCCTCTGCTTTTAAACCTTGAGTGACAGGTACATTTTCCTTGCCATATGCACCCAGACTTACAGCAACTTTACGGATGGTATGATCTGTATTCACGACCCAAACATATGGCTGATTTTCTGTTGCAGACACACTGGTTAAAGGCACACTAAAAACATTATGTGCAGTAGAAGAAAAAAATACGCGGGCACTTTGTCCCAACTGAATTGCAGATTGGCCTTCTTTTAAGGCCACTTTCACACTAAAAGTACGAGACTGATCTGCTGCGGGCGAGATTTCTCGCACATAAGCAGCGAAACGCTCTTCAGGCTTTGACCACAAGGTAATCCAAGCATTTTGTCCCACTTTAATTTGGGTAATGGCTTGTTCTGGAATTCCGATCACCACCTCACGATCACCATCAATGGCCACTTGGTATGCAGCTTGCCCAGCAGCAACCACTTGCCCAACTTCGATATCGCGCTGGGTAATCACACCATTTTTAT
The DNA here is from genome assembly GCA_018883945.1 of Candidatus Acinetobacter avistercoris. Lineage (GTDB taxonomy): Bacteria > Pseudomonadota > Gammaproteobacteria > Pseudomonadales > Moraxellaceae > Acinetobacter > Acinetobacter avistercoris. The sequence goes on along the minus strand of JAHLFF010000352.1, from coordinate 8,571 downwards.
TGGCAATCAACTGGTTATAACCCGTTTGATTACTGCTTACTGCATAGTTTGATTGAGCTTGTTTTAAGTTTGACATCGCAGACTTAAATTGGTTTTCAACCACATCATATTGCGAGCGACTCACTGCATTAATCGGTAAAAGCTGCTGAAAACGTTTAAACTCATCTTCTGCTATTTTTGCTGCCGATTTTGCAGCATCAAGTTGAGCCTGAGCAGAATTTAATTGCAGTTGAGCATCTTGAACATCCAGTTTTGCCAAAACTTGTCCAACCTTGATTCGGTCACCCACATCGACATAACGTTCCGTAATTTGACCCGCCACACGAAATGCCAGTGCTGTTTGTTGTCGAGCTTGTACTTCACCCGCATAGCTTTTTAATTCATCATGTGTCGTATTTGGTTGAGCCACCATCACAACGGGTATTTGTTCTACTGCTTGTTTTTCTTTGCTACAACCCGCTAATGTGACACCACACAACAGCATCAAACTGATGACCGCAACTTTTAGATTACTCATGTGAACTGCTCTTATTCAATTATTTGGGCAAATGTTGTTTCCAGTATATTAATTTGATTATTTTTTAATTAATATACTGCATGGTACATTAATTAAAATTTATTTTTCAAGTCATGACTTAATTTATTTTTTTTGGAGATTATTGGCAAATGAAAGTGGGTCGTCCAAAGGATTTAGAAAAACGCCAACAGATTTTAGATGCAGCGAAAGCATTGTTTTTAATGCACGGTTTTCATGGTTCAAGTATGAATCAAATTGCTAAAGCAGCCAGTGTCACCAAATTGACGGTATACAATCATTTCCAAGACAAAGAAAATTTATTCACCTGTGCCATTGCAGAAACATGTGAAGAGTCCATTGATACTCGAACTGTAAGCTTAGATCAACATTCAGATTTTAATGCGGCACTACAGCAACTGTGTAAATTGGCAATTGATCTGGTGAATCTACCTGAAGCCCTTAAACTAGAGCATTTATTATTAGAACTTGCGGCTGAGCAAAATCCTCTCGTGTTGCCTTTTTATGATGCCTCGCATAATAAATTATTGAAAGTTTGGCGCGTTTTTTTTCAACAAGCAATCGCGCTAAATTTCATTCAAGATGCCAATATTGAAAAGCAGATTCATTTGCTCATCTCTTTATTACTCGGACAGCGGCATCATGAAGTTTTACTCGGTATTCGTGCAATCCCAAATGTTGAGGAGCGCCAATCAATTGTTGAAGAAGCCATTGAAATATTTATGCTCAAATATCAAAAAAACTGATTTTTATTTAGTAAAAGGCGTTTTTTAATACGGTATTTTTCATTTTTTATCCTAAAGTGCTAGATGGATGACTTGGTTTATCATTAAATCGAGGTATATTCTAAATACAAGAATAGGAGAAAAAAATGATTCAACAAATTGATGCTCCATTACGTGAAGACGTACGTTTACTTGGAAATCTTTTGGGTGAAACGCTCAAAGAACAAGCCGGACAAGATTTGTTTAATCAGGTAGAACAAATTCGTGCCTTAGCCAAAGGGGCGCGTGATGGTAAGCAGGAAGCAGAAAAACAACTCGAACAACTCTTTTTGAGTCTTGAGGACAATGAAATTTTGCCGCTAACACGTGCATTTTCACACTTTCTCAATTTTGCGAATATCGCTGAACAGTATCATGTGGTTCGTAGCCGTCGCCGCGATGAGTTTGATACTCAAGCGCCTTCAGCCAATGTACTTGATCCACTTTTCACTAAATTTAAAAAACAACAGATCTCTGCAGAAGTACTCTACAAACAAATTTGTGAACTGAGCATCGAGCTCGTATTGACGGCGCATCCGACAGAAGTGAGTCGTCGAACATTGATTCAAAAATATGATGGCATTAACAATTGTCTATCTAAGTTTGATCAGCAAAAATTAACGCCCAAGCAACGTGCTGTCGTATTAGAAGAACTAAAACAACTGGTCTGTTCTGCATGGCAAACTGATGAAATTCGTCAGCATCGCCCAACCCCTATCGATGAAGCAAAATGGGGTTTTACCACCATCGAACAAACGCTCTGGAATGCGATTCCGAAATTTATTCGTGAATTAGATACATTGGTACAAGACAACTGCGAAAAAACACTTCCATTGGATATTGCCCCTGTTCGCTTTGCATCTTGGATGGGCGGTGACCGCGATGGTAATCCCAATGTGACACATAAAGTGACTCAGGAAGTACTTTGGCTTTCTCGTTGGAAAGCAGCGGATTTATATTTAAGAGATATTGAAGATTTACGTTGGGATTTATCTATTCAGTCCTGTAGTCCAGAACTACAGCAAGCACTTGGGATCGATCATCCAGAACCGTATCGAGAATATTTACGTCATACCCGTGAACGCCTTAAAATCACTCGAGCATGGTTGTCGGCAAAGTTACAAGGACAACATTCGGATGTCGATCGTAATCAAATTATTCATCATAAAGATGAATTATTACAGCCGCTTTTATTGTGTTATCGCTCTCTCGTTGATTCCAACTTAAAAGAAATTGCCAATGGTAAATTACTCGATTTTATATATCGAGTGAATTGTTTCGGAATTGAATTACTCAAGCTTGATATTCGTCAAGAATCAGGACGTCATCGCCAAGCGATCTCTGCTATAACTGAATACTTAGGTTTAGGCAATTTTGAAACATGGACTGAACAGGCACGCCAGAATTTCTTATTACAAGAGCTCCAAAGTAAACGACCTTTATTGCCTAAACATTTAAGTGTTCCCGAACAAAGCTTAATCGAACATCCAGATGTACAAGAAGTATTTGCAACCATGCGTACTTTGGCAGAACAACCGAAGGAAAGTTTAGGTGCTTATATTATTTCGATGGCGGAATATCCAAGTGATGTACTCGCGGTTTTACTGCTACAAAAAGAAGCAGGGATTAAGCATCCTCTGCGCGTGGTTCCCCTCTTCGAAACCTTAAAAGATCTGGACAGTGCTGCCCATACCATGAATACCTTATTTAATATGGATTGGTATAAACAGCATATTGCAGCCAAACATGAGGTCATGATTGGTTACTCAGACTCTGCCAAAGATGCAGGTTTTATGTCTGCTAACTGGGCACAGTATCGTGCACAAGAAGAATTGACCGCTGTGGCGAAAAATCACGATATACAACTGACGCTATTTCATGGTCGTGGTGGCTCAATTAGCCGTGGCGGTGCACCTACACAACAGGCTTTATTTTCACAACCACCAGGTTCAATTTCAGGTGCAATACGAGTCACTGAACAAGGTGAAATGATCCGCTTCAAATTTGGTTTAGAAGAAATTGCTTTACAAAATCTTGAAATTTATACAGCGGCAACTTTAGAAGCAACCTTACTCCCACCGCCTGAACCGAAGCAAGAATGGCGTGACTTAATGCATAAGATGACGGATCTTTCGGTACAGGTTTATCGTCAAACAGTACGAGAAAACCCACATTTCGTTCAGTATTTAAGAACAGTGACACCAGAACTTGAATTACAAATGTTACCTTTGGGCTCTCGTCCGGCAAAACGTAAAGTCAGTGGTGGTATTGAATCTCTACGTGCCATTCCTTGGGTATTTGCTTGGACACAAATTCGTTTAATGCTTCCTGCATGGTTAGGCACTGGGGCGGCAATTAATCAAGTGATTTCCGAAGGTCATAAATCTCAACTTGATGAAATGTTACAGCAATGGCCGTATTTCCAGACCTTGATCGATATGCTGGAAATGGTGTTGTCGAAAGCTGACAGCAATATAGCGCTTTATTATGAAGCGCATTTAACCCAAGATGAACATCTGAAAGTCCTTGGTGCTGAATTACGTCAACGTCTACACGATGCTGTACAAACCTTACTGGTCATGAAGGGCGAGTCTCAATTACTCAGCTCGAATGAAGTTCTAGATCAATCTATGAGAGTGAGAAAAACGTATTTACTGCCTTTACATTTACTCCAAGCAGAGCTCATGAAAAGACGCCGTAACTATTTATCCCATCAATCTGCTGAACAAACGCCTGTTGATCATGCCTTGATGGTAAGTATTGCGGGGATTGCTGCCGGCCTGCGAAATACTGGCTAAAACAAGAAGAATAAAATAGAGTCTATAAAGGCTCTATTTTATTCACTTCGATAAAGTGAATCTCAAAATTCAGATCATGAGCTTGTTATATAAAAAAGATGAATGAAACATTTTTTTGAAAACGAGATCATATTTTTGGATTACTTTATTATTCACATTATTTATGACCGTATTTGATAAGCTAATCAGATAATTCACTGATTATACTTTGGTTTTAAAAAAGAATTATTTTACCGCTCGGTAAAAACATAATATAAGTCAGGATTTTAGTTTTAATTTTTTTTAAATTGGATGATTAAACCTGATTAAAACAGGCGTATGATGTGCACAATTTATCTTTTGAGTGCTCAATTTATGTCCGGTTGGTTTCCAAAATGGCGCCCTTATGACGGTAGTATTGATGCACGACCTGTGGGCACAAATGAATATCTTCCAGCTGCGCAAAGCGTTGTCCTCGGTATACAACATGCATTCGCCATGTTCGGTGCAACGGTACTCGCTCCATTTTTGATGGGTTTTGATCCTAACCTTGCCATTTTAATGTCAGGTATTTGTACCATCTTATTCTTTTTTATGACAGGTGGACGCGTTCCAAGTTATCTAGGTTCAAGTTTTGCATTTATTGGTGTCGTCATCGCGGCAACGGGTTATACCGCTGCGGGTGGTTTAAATCCCAATATTGGTATAGCTGCTGGCGGTATTATTGCCTGTGGCGTACTGTACGCCTTACTCGGTTTTTTAGTGATGGCAACAGGAACCAAATGGATCGAAAAACTTATGCCGCCTGTGGTCACAGGTTCAGTGGTCATGATCATTGGTTTAAACCTTGCACCTGTTACCGTTAAAGCGGTCGCTGGTAATCCATTCAATATGTGGATGGCATTACTGACAGTGATGTGTATGGGTTCAATTGCAGTGTTTACCAAAGGTCTATTACAACGTTTACTTTTACTCGTTGGTCTGTTGTTGGCTTATTTGGCCTACTACCTTGTCTCGAATATTATGGGCTATGGTACACCAATTGACTTCTTGCCAATGCAACAAGCGTCTTGGTTCGGTGTTCCAGATTTTCATGCTCCTGTTTTTGATTTTAATGCGATCTTGATTATTGCGCCGATTGCCTTAATTTTAGTGGCTGAAAATTTAGGTCACATTAAAGCAGTAAGTGCTATGACAGGCGAGAACCTAGATCCTCACATCGGTAAAGCTTTTGTTGCTGATGGTTTAGCAACAACGCTAGCTGGTGGCGTTGGTGCGCCAGGTATGACTACTTATGGTGAAAATATTGGCGTGATGGCTGTCACCCGTGTTTACTCGACTATTATTTTCGTTATTGCTGGTGTTTTTGCAATTTTCTTAGGACTTTCTCCTAAGTTTGGTGCAATCATTCATACCATTCCAACTGCGATTTTAACGGGTGCGTCTATTGTTGTATTCGGTCTGATTACGATTGCTGGTGCTAAAATTTGGATTGAGAGTAAAGTTGATTTTTCTCAAAACAAAAATTTAATGATCGCTGCAGTGACGATTATTTTAGGTACAGGCGACTTTGCCCTTCAGTTTGGTGACTTTAACTTAGGCGGTATTGGTACTGCTACGTTTGCCGCATTATTTTTGAACTGGTTCTTTAGTTTGGCAGAAAAGAAAGCTCAATAAAATATAGAAAAATGAATGTTTGTAGCAGCCACAAGGCTGCTTTTTTTATGTAGATATTTTACTAGGGACTGCTTTTTTCCGAAGCTGAGTATCTCATAACTGAAAACGGAAAACGGAAAACGGAAACGCTCATTAAAATTATCTCAGCTCGATTAAAAACTGTGATTCTTAAAGATTGAACTTATCAAATATCTATCGCTTGTGGTCGTCCAAAATAATATCCTTGGAAGGTGTTACACCCATTTTCCTTTAACAATAAAAACTGTTCCTCTGTTTCTACGCCTTCCGCAACCACATTCAAATCTAGAGTTAATGCTAATTCAATAATGGTTTTTACAATTGCAAAGTCACGTGGATTACCTGCGATATTTTCTACAAAAGAACGGTCAATTTTCAACTGATCTAAAGGCAACATTTTTAAGTAATTCAGGGAAGAATAGCCTGTACCAAAATCGTCCATAGAAAAACGTAGACCCTGCTGAATCAATTTTTTCATTTTTTCAATTGAGTTTTGCATGTCGGTATAGAACATACTTTCTGTGAGTTCTAGACGCAATAAGCGAGGATCAATCCCAGCTTCATCAATAATACGAATCACATTTTGATCAAAATCGGCTTTTCTAAATTGCTCAACACTAATGTTCACAGAAATACTTTTATCTGCGTAGTTTGGGTCCCTCGACCACTCTTTGAGTTGTCGACACGCCATAATCAAGACTTTATTGCCCAGCTCATGAATTAAATCGGTCTTTTCAACTTCTTCGATAAATTTCCCAGGTAAAATCAAACCATGAATCGGATGGACCCATCGAACCAGTGCTTCATAACCTAGAATGTTTTTATCTTGATCGACTAAAATCTGATAGTAGAGTTGGAACTCATCACGCAACAAAGCTAATCGCAAATCAGTTAATAAAGCTGCTTTAGCTAAAACACTTTGCTCCATAATCGGATTAAAGACACATATACAATTTTTTCCATTTTCTTTTGCTTGATACAGTGCCATGTCGGCATATTTTAATAATTCATTTTTTGGCAATTCCATATTTTTAAAATTAAAAATGCCAATACTTGGACTGGTATGAATTTTCTGTGCATTTAAAATAAAATAATCATTTAGTCGATTTCTCACCCGATCAGCAATTTCCATCACTGTCAGATGTGCCTGCTCCTCATGTTCACTCAAATTAGGCAAAATAATTAAAAATTCATCGCCACCTAAACGAACAATTGTATCTTTACTGGTAACACATTCTAGAAGTCTTGTAGCGACCATTTTAAGTAATTCATCGCCATTATCATGTCCAAGTGTGTCATTAATATTTTTAAAATTATCCAAATCAAGCATCATTAATGCAGTATGTGTGCCTTGCTCTTTTCCACTTTCAATCACATGAACCATTTGTTCTTGCATAAAGCGTCGATTCGGTAGCCCTGTCAACTCATCATGTAAGGCCATATAACGTAAGCGATCCTCAGAACTTTTTAATTCGGTGATATCGGTCCTAATAGAGATATAATTTTGTAGAACGGCATTATTATCTTTCAATGGCACAATGGTGGTATCGACCCAATACAGTGAACCATTTTTTGCTCGATTACAGATTTCACCTTTCCAAATTTCGCCTTGAGCGATACTTCTCCACATATTGGAAAAGAAAGTACGAGGGTGGTAACCCGAGTTAATAATTTTATGCGTTGATCCGACCAACTCTTGAAAAGAATATTGAGAAATTTTACAAAATTTTTCATTCACATGGGTAATCACGCCACGCGCATCTGTAATCGCAACAATTGAATGTGCATCAATAGCGACTTTATAGTTTTCTAAGTCCTTGACGATTTTTTCTAATTGTAATTGGGTATCCATGGCTTCTCGAACACAAAGTCTTAAAAATGGTGTGTCCAAATGTTAACTTATTATGATTTTTTGCAACAGAGCGATAACATGACTTCAATCACGTTCCTTAAAAAATATTTTCTTTAAAATCATCTAAATAAAATAATTCTTATTCCTAAATTTTTGCCATATGTGACATTTACATCTCAATTTCACAAAATGATTATCTTGTTCACAGTTTTTTATTGATTCAAATTTAATCACACTCAGAATTATAGATTCTCAAACACACTCTTACTAAAAAACTCATTTTTAGAGCTAATTATGCTTTCATCTTTTCTTAAAGAGAGTTTCATCTTAGTGAGAAAAGTAATTTGAACCTTTGATTAAGGTCGTAATTCTTTTAGCTCACGCTGTATAAAATGCTGGATCATCTCTCGATAAATTTTTTCAACTAAATCCGCATCCACATCTTGTATAAGGGCTTTGGCGCGTACATGTGCAATCACCTGTTCTACACGTTCAGGAGACTGAACATCTTGAACACTACTTTTGAAGCGCAATGCCTGATCAACATAGAATTGGCGCTCTGCGATAAGCGCAATAATGTCATTGCCTATCGCATCAATTTTTTCTCGAGTCTCGGAGAGAGACTCACATTTATATTTATTCATCTTTATTTTCATTAGCCTGTTTAGTTTCTAAGTCATTGTCACTTTTATACTTTTGCTCTAGTACATTACTGAAAATACTTTCAATCATCCATACGCGATACAGACTATTAAACACATAACTTTTCCCATCAATTCTCAACTCAATCACAGGCAAGTTTGGTTGTGACTTCATTTCACAGCGCAAATCATTCTCTTTCAGTTGTTTATCTATATCGACGAGATCTGAAGATTGAATTGCCAGATCTTTTTTTATTTGCTCAAGATGTGGTGCGTAGGATAAGTCTTTAGCTTTGCTCCATACAGA
>JAHLFF010000351.1 GCA_018883945.1 Candidatus Acinetobacter avistercoris | reverse complement strand
AACGTACACCTGGTAAGTCTTTAACACGACCACCACGGATAAGAACAACACTGTGCTCTTGTAAGTTGTGGCCTTCACCACCGATGTAGCTAGAAACTTCAAAACCTGAAGTTAAGCGAACACGGCAAACTTTACGCATTGCTGAGTTAGGTTTTTTAGGTGTAGTTGTGTAAACACGTGTACAAACACCACGACGTTGTGGACAAGCCTTCAACGCAGGAACTTTTGATTTTTCAATCAAAGTTGTACGACCCTTACGGATCAACTGATTTGTTGTTGCCATTTGGCAATTCTCCCGTTAAATTAAAGCCCTCAAAAATACTACTTTTTGAGGGCATGCAATTGTATGCCAAGATGCATAATTGGTCAACAATCATCATCACATCAAATGTTACTCGATTTATGCTTATAACATTGACCAACCATCAGTTAGCCGCATGCAACAAAATCAACGAATCAAGCTCGAGACTGATGAAAGTTACGATTTTTTTGGATCTTCTTTTGATGCTGTTTTACGCTTAACTGGCGCCTTTTTTGGGGCAACAGTAGAACTGGTAGTCGCATCTTTTGCTGCGATTTTCTCACTATTCTCCAAGACTTCTTCATCTTTTACCGAAGCTTTCTCATCAGAAGAATCAGTGTCTGCATCTTGAACCACATGTTTTTCTGCAAGTTTTTGAATACCTTCTTCAATTGAAACGGGTTCTACTTCTTCAGCATCGGATTTTAATTCAACACGAATAGCACTGATCGTCTCATTTTCAATTTTTTCTTCTGGAATCGTTTGAGCTTCAAGTTGAGGAAGCTCCTGTTCATCTTCATTTTTTTCTGGCTGTGCGATTTGTTCTGGCGTGGCTAAAAGAGATTGCGTCTGAGCATGCTCAATCGCTTTCTCAAATGCTTGTAAAACATTTAGCTTTTCGTCTGGATGCTGCAATAGGTATTGTTGTGCATTAGAAAAAATATGTTGCGCTTTAATATTCGCTTCATTTACCAATTTCCAACTATAGAATGCACCAATCCCAGCCCCCGCAATTGGCGTGAGTTTTGAAAGTATAGAAATCTGTGGAACTCGATTAATCCATGACCATTTAAATGTACCATCATCATTACTCAACCACTGACGCAGCACCTCAATATCATTACTAGAGCCCAACATCTTTTGTAATTGTTGAGTATCCTGAGTTTCCAATAGTTTAGAAACAGCGCGTAAACCTACTAGTAATGTTTGTTTCTCTGCAATAGAACCTAAATCGACTTGTTTAAAAACATATTCAACAATTTCTTGTTCTTTGGCACGATTAAGCTCAAAACCATGAGCACGACCAGACTGATAAATAGTTCTTAAAGTTAATGCCAATGAAAAAGGAATATCAATCGCAGTCCCAATCACGCCGGTTGCGCCAGAAATCGCCCCTTGAACAGCAGCAAGTGCTTTATTTTGATTACCGAGTGCAATATTTATACGATTAGAACGTTCAGGGTTTGCAGCTAACTCTTCCAAACTTTTTGCGCCCACTTCACTTAAAACATGATCCACTGAACTGGTTTCAGAGACAAAATCATTTAACTTTTCAAAGAAAAAATCTGCAATTTTATTGTTTAGATTTGGAGAGATGAATGAGGTTACTTGATTCACCTTGCCGTAGTGACGACCCAATAGTTGCTGCGTCACTTTAGGAACATGTGAACGAAATATATGTTGTGGGTTTTCATGGTTTTTTTGATCAGTCATAATATTCTCATTCTCTTTGATATCAATAATACTTTCACGATCTGGAACTTGTTTTAATGGTGTGACGGAACCCGGAGCGACATGATTTACCAAGTCTAAACCTGTAGCACTGAGCTTTTTAGCCACTCCAACAGCTCTCGCTATTAATCCAACAGAGTGCTTATTATTAGAATTTGCCATTTATACCCTCTCCTTTGCAAGAACCACTTTTCATTAAAATACTATGCGTAGTCAAGATTTAACTCCACTTTTATGTGTTTCAAATGGTTGAGAAATGGTGAACACTCCTGCCAGTCCGCTATTAAACGATCAGACATTGATTTGCCATAAGAATTTGAAATACTTTCTGCTATGATTATGCAAATTTTTGACAAAAGTAATCTAGTCGATCATGACTCAGGATGTTAGAAATAATCACACTATTCGCATCAGATTACTCAATGATCACCATAATAGGGAATTGTAAATGAAACGTGTTGTAATCACTGGCATGGGCATTAATTCATGCATCGGTAATACATTAGAAGATGTAACTCATTCATTGCAAAATGGGATTTCAGGTACACGTTTTAACCCAACCTATGCAGAACTAAATTTTAAAAGTCATGTCAGCGCCGCAGCTGAACAAAACTTTGATGGAATCGACCGTAAACTTAAACGCTTTATGGGCGTTTGCGCTATGTATGCCTATAACGCGGCATTGGCTGCTGTAGAACATGCAGGCTTTAAAGCAGAAGACCTTGCTGGCAACCCACGCTATGGTATTGCGGGTGGTTCAGGTGGCGGTTCAACCGCTTCAGTGATTGAAATGAAAGAGCTTTTAGAAAGTAAAGGCGCTCGTAAAGTAGGTCCTTTCTTTGTTCCTCGTAACATGTCAAATACGATTACAGCAAACGTTGGCGTGGCGTTTAAACTTCAAGGTGTCGCGCATTCAATTACCAGTGCTTGCGCAACATCTGCAGATGCGATTGGTTATGCTTACAACTTAATCCAATTAGGCAAGCAAGATTTAATGTTGGCCGGTGGTGGTGAAGAAGATCACTGGTCACAAAGCTTATTGTTTGATGCCATGGGTGCATTGTGCTCAAAGTATAATGAGACTCCTGAAAAAGCATCTCGCCCATACTCAGCAGATCGTGATGGTTTCGTGATTGCAGGTGGAGGTGGTTTTGTTGTTTTAGAATCACTTGAACACGCTCAAGCACGTGGTGCAAATATTTTAGCTGAAGTTGTGGGTTATGCAGCTAACTCTGATGGCGCAGACATGGTTGCTCCATCTGGTGAAGGTGCGACGCGCTGTATTCTTATGGCTTTAGAAGAAGCGAAACAACATGGCGTAGATAAAATTGACTATGTAAATACACATGGTACATCTACCCCTGCTGGCGACGTTACTGAACTTCAAGCGATGGGCCGTGCATTTGGCGAAGGTAATGTACCTCCTCTTAGCTCAACCAAATCAATGACTGGTCATAGCTTAGGTGCTGCTGGTGTTCAAGAAGCGATTTATTCAGTTTTGATGATGCAAAATGACTTTATCGCGCCAAACATCAATGTAACTGAACTTGATGAAGGCACAAAAGGTTATGACATCGTACTTGAAAAACGCGAAGCAAAATTGAATACTGTGATGAGTAACAGTTTCGGTTTTGGCGGTGTAAATGCTTGTCTCGTTTTCAAAAAATGGGAAGGCTAATTTGAAAATGGTTGATCTGTCTAGATAACAGGTCAACCACTTCCACACCGCCCTTTTAAAGGTGAATGGATGGATGCTCCTTCAGATGCTTTCCTTTGGGTAAAAGCGCTACATATCATTGCTGTCGTATGCTGGTTTGCAGCATTGTTCTACTTACCACGACTTTTTGTCTATCACGCCATGAGTGACGATGAAATCGGTCACCAACGCTTCCAAATCATGGAACGTAAACTGTACCGTGGCATCATGTGGCCTGCGATGATCGCAACTTTGATCACAGCACATTTTCTGGTCGATTGGGGTGATGCAACACAACACTACCATGAAGCGCTCTGGTTTTATCTCAAAGTGGGATTGGTCGGTTTATTGGTTATCTATCACTTTGTCTGTGGCTATTACCGTAAAAAGCTCATGGTTAATGCACACTATAAAACCCATAAGTTTTGGCGTTATTTTAATGAAATGCCGACTTTGATTTTATTTGCAGTCGTGATTTTAGTGGTTGTTAAACCGACATTTTAAGTTCAAAAGAATATAAAAAACCTCCAATATTGGAGGTTTTTTTATTTCCTAGATGATTAATATCATGTCATTTAGGAATAAAGAACACTATCCGTTTAATCACGTTTACGCATACGAGACTTATAAAGCGTTTTATAGGTCACAGCCAAAAGAATCAACCATAAAGGACTGATCATCAAGGCTTTTAAGGTATCTGGCTCTAAACTTAAAATCACCAAAGCGAACAATAAAAAGCCCAAAACCACATAGGACATCCACACCCCACCCGGCATTTTAAAAGTCGACTTCTCATGAAGCTCAGGTCTTAATTTACGGTAACGGATGTAACACACCATGATAAGCCCCCAAATACTAATGAACAAAATCACACACAATGAACTTGCCAAAGTAAATGCTTCCATTGTATTGGGTACAAAATATTGAAATGCAGCACCAAACATAATAAAGGCGCAGGAGAAAAATAAACCTTTCGCTGGCACAGCACGTTTCGATAATGCTGCCAGCACTTGTGGCGCTTGACCATCACGTGCCAAACCGAACAACATTCGACTGGTTGAAAATACACCACTGTTCATGGAGGACATGACCGATGAAAGCACCACCATATTCATGATAATTGCCGAAGTTGGAATGCCCGCATAAAGGAACAAACTTACGAATGGACTTTTGTCTGCAGGTATATTAATCCAAGGCGTTACAGACATGATCATCACAAGGGAAAGCACGTAGAAAATAATAATACGGGTCGGAATCGCATTCACCGCTTTAGGAAGATTCTTTTCAGGATCTTTGGTTTCTGCGGCCATCGTCCCGAGTAATTCAACACCGACAAAGGCGAACATTGCGATTTGGAAGCCGGCTAAGAAACCCATTGCGCCCTTTGGAAACAAACCACCATGAGCCCAAATATTACTAAAACTTGCCACCGAACCATTTGGAGTTTGGAAGCTGGTGAATACCATAAATCCACCAATAAAAATCAAACCAACAATCGCTAAAATTTTAATCAGTGCAAACCAAAACTCGATTTCTCCAAACAGTTTCACCGTCACAAGATTGATGGCCAGAATAAACAACACGCATCCTGCACTGATGGCGGCTTGTCCTGTCGGGGTGAACATCATATCGGGAGGCAGCCAGAAGCTCAGATAATTGATAATTGCGGCTAAGTCAGCAATACCAACCAAAATCCAACCTAACCAGTAAGACCATCCAATATAGTAACCAGCAGCTGGACTAATCAGATCATGCGCCATATCAATAAAAGATTTGTAGTGCAGATTAGAAAGTAAAATTTCACCGAGTGCGCGCATCAGGAAAAAGAACATCGCTCCAATAATCATATAAATAATGATAATTGAAGGACCTGCGAGTGAAATTGTTTTTCCTGAGCCCATAAATAGGCCCGTACCAATCGCACCACCAATCGCAATTAACTGTAAGTGACGATTGGAGAGCTTTCGCTGTAATTCATTGGGAGATGAAGGTTCATCTGTATGATTCGTTATTGTCATTTTTTATATCCTTATAACCGCTTAAATTCGGCCTTTACATTAAATGGGTGATCCTCACCCTGTCATTAGATCTCAATTTCATTATGGACAAGCTGTATAAACAGAAAATCCACGTCGTCCTAAATGCGTTGTACTTAAGCTTGTGCCGCTGTGACTGCAATTTCAATCAACCATGCTGGATTCACCAAATCAGCTTGAATCGTCGCACGTGAAGGCGGCACACACCCTTTCATCCACTCAACCCAAATCGCATTGATCTGCGGAAAGTCCTCTAAATTCTTTACAAAAATTTGCGCAGATAAAAGACGAGATTTGTCTGTACCTGCTTGAGCAAGCAATGTATCAATCGTCGCTAATACATCCTTGGTTTGGGCCTCAATATCTGGCTCAGTGATTTTAGGCACTTGACCAGATAAATAAACCACTTGATTGAAAATAGTGACTGCACTCATCACTTCAGTGCTGTTCATTTTTTGAATATCTGCATGAGACATATAAACTTCCTTGAAAAAAATTAAATGGGTTTATTCGTTTGTAATTTCTATTTGAAAATTGACTCGATTGGTTACGGCACACATCAATTCATAACCCACCGTCCCTGAACTCTGGGCAACATCATCAATCGCCAAGACTGCGCCTGACGTCGATCTCCCCCAAAGTACAACCTCACTGCCCACTTGGGCATTTGGAATATCACTCAAGTCCACAGCCAACATATCCATACTGACTCGACCGATTGTTTGAGTCCGAATTCCATCCACCAATATGGGCGTACCTGTTGCAAAAAGCCGTTGATAACCATCTGCATAACCACATGCCACAATTCCAATTCTTAATGAATTTTCAGCAAAATAAGTAGAGCCGTAGCCAACACTGTCCTGACTTTCCAAATCTTGTATCGCAATAATCTCGCTACGTAATGACATCGTTGGTTCGAGTTGCCAATTTTGAATAGTATGCTTGGGATAGTCAGGTGAACTGCCGTACAGCATAATGCCACTACGTACGACATCCGATTCAAGTTCGGTCGCATAACGTAAAATTGCAGCACTATTACTGATCGAGCGTAAACCAGGTAAACCTGCAGTGATCTGATCAAAAATCTTTTGCTGATACAAAACACCTTGTTCGCCTAAACGCTCGCCATCTGCATCTGAAAAATGTGTCATATGGGTAATCGAATTCACTACACTTAATCGCTGCAATTCTTGCCAAGCTTGACGATAGGCTACAGGCTTAAAGCCTAGACGATTCATTCCGCTATTCAATTTTAAATAAATATCGAACTGAACTGAATCATCACTGTGATCAGTCTGTGTTTCAGAAAATGATTGCAACCATTGCAACTGATGTGGACTATGCACAGTAAAATCGAGTTTAAGTTCCGCACAATCATATAAGTCACGAAGACTAAAGATCCCTTCAAGCAATAGAATCTTGCCTTTCCAACCCAATTGTCGCAAGCGCTTCGCTTCAGCAATATCTAATAGTGCAAAACCATCCGCAGATTGAAAAGCCTCGAATACACGCTCAATGCCGTGACCATATGCATTGGCTTTAACAACAGCAAATACTTGGCTATTCGGCATCATTTTTCGAGCAATCGCTAAATTATGCCTTAACGCTTGATGATGAATAGTGGCAGTAATGGGACGGGACATCATATTCATCCTTGAATATATTTTAGGACTGTCGTAGAACAGGTTAAATTTATAATCTTAATAAAAGTGGATTCAAATTCTGCTGAAAAAACCGAATCTGAATCACAACTCAAACAAATGGAAAATATTTTACTCAGTCATTCAGCTCAAGCTGCATGCGGATAACGCTGAATAGACAGTCCTTCCGTACTAATATCAGTTTCGTGATTGAGCACCAAGTCGCTGATTAACTTGCCTGAACCACATGCCATGGTCCAACCTAAAGTGCCGTGTCCGGTATTCAGAAATAAGTTTTTAAAACGCGTTGCTCCGATGATCGGTGTACTGTCTGGTGTCATTGGGCGTAATCCCGTCCAGAAACTTGCTTGCGCTAAGTCACCACCAGGGAATAGATCTTGCGTCACCATTTCCAAGGTGGCACGACGGTCCATATTCAAGCCATGATTAAAACCACTCAGTTCCGCCATACCGCCGACACGAATCCGTTGATCGAAACGCGTGATCGCAATCTTGTAAGTTTCATCCAAGACCGTAGATTGAGGTGCAAACGCAGCATCCACAATTGGAATCGTGAGCGAATACCCCTTAACAGGATAGACAGGTAGATCCAAATTCAAAGGCTTTAAAAAATCTCGTGAGTAACTGCCAAAAGCCAAAACATAACGATCCGCAGTCAGAACTTCGCCATTAACCACAACACCTTTAATTTCATCGCCTTCAACAACAAGCTTTTCAACATTTTGATTAAATTTAAAATCCACACCCAAGTCTTGTGCAATCTTCGCCAAGGCATTGGTAAATAAATAGCAGTCACCTGTTTCATCATTCGGTAAATGCAATCCACCTACTAATTTGTCTTTCGCAAATTCTAAAGCAGGTTCAACTTTGGATAATTCATCTTTAAGCAATAATTCGTAATCAACACCACATTCTTTTAATACTTGAATATCACGCTGTACAGCATCGAGTTGTGCTTCATTACGGAAAACTTGCAATGTTCCTTTTGAGCGATTCTCATAATGAATCCCCGTGACCTTACGTAAATCACGAAGACAATCACGGCTATATTCAGCCACACGCGTCATACGCTCTTTATTAATCGCATAACTATTTGAGTTACAGTTTTTCAGCATTTGCGCCATCCACTGCAATTGCCACATGCTGCCATCCATATTGATCGCTAATGGCGCATGATGCTGGAACATCCACTTTACCGCTTTAAAAGGAATACCAGGTGCAGCCCAAGGCGTCGAATACCCTGGAGAGATTTGACCTGCGTTACCAAAACTGGTTTCTTCTGCAGGACCAGCCTGACGATCAAGAACGGTGACACTTGCCCCTTGCTGCGCAAGATAATAAGCACTCGCCACACCAATCACACCACTTCCCAATACAATTACACGCATAGCCTATCCCTTAAGCACCCATAGTTTATTTAACTAGTATATTTCTGCTTTAATAGTTTTTTTCACTGATTTAGAGGCTATAATTTAGGTAATTCATAAAATTTGTCGTGAAAAAATTCTTATAAAAGGAAAAAAATGATGCGCAAATTAGACCGTATAGATCAACAGATTTTAGACATCTTACAAAAAAATGGACGAATTGCGATTAGTGAGTTGGCTGCACGAGTGAATTTATCAACAACGCCTTGTTCCGAACGTGTAAAACGCTTGGAACGCGATGGCATCATTATGGGTTATTACGCACGGGTTAATCCTCAACTCGTCGATCGAAATCTTTTGGTTTTTTTAGAAATTAAATTATCAGCCAAATCGGGTGATGTATTTGATCAAGTTGCACGTGACTTGGTCGAAATTCCTGAGGTACTTGAATGCCACCTTATTTCAGGTGAATTTGATTATTTGGTGAAGGCTCGACTCAAAGAAATGAGTGCTTATCGAAGATTACTTGGTGATTTACTCAAGAAACTTCCCTCTTCAGCATCGTCACATAGTTATATTGTGATGGAGGAAGTGAAAGAAACACTTCATCTTGATATTGGCTAAGTTAAAACTGGTTAAGTTGATTTTGGCTAAGTGAATATGGACTATGCCCGCACTTTCACCAAAGATAAAAAAAGCCACCTAAACGGTGGCTTTAATCTTCAGCAAAGCTGAATCATCAACCATTAACCAAGTTTCTTAGAAACATAGTCAATTGCAGATTGTACAGTCGTGATTTCGTTAGAATCTTCGTCTGGAATCGTAATATCGAAATCATTTTCGAAAGACATTACAAGCTCAACCAAGTCTAAAGAATCAGCACCTAAATCATCCATAAAAGATGCTTCATTTTTGATTTCTTCAGCCTTAAGACCAAGTTGCTCAGCTACTGCTTGTTTGATACGAAGTTCGATATCGCTCACAGGAATTCTCCTCATTGCTTGTGGCGTTATAATTGCCACTAGTTTAATTGAATCTAAAGTTTTTTCAAAGTTTATACATCGCTTTAAGCCATGTATAGACCACCATTTACATGTAAAACCGTACCTGTAATGTAACTAGCCTTGTCAGAGGCTAAAAAACTTACAGCATTAGCAATATCTTGTGGTTGACCAAAACGGCTTAGCGCCACTTGATCACTCATTTTCTTGCGAATTTCTTCACTCAATTGCTCAGTCATTTCTGTTGCAATAAAGCCTGGAGCAATACTGTTTACAGTGATTTGGCGACTACCCATTTCTTTAGCAAGACTACGACTAAACGCCTCAATACCTGCTTTAGCAGCAGAATAGTTTGCTTGACCCGGGTTAGCAAAATGCGCAACCACTGAACTAATATTAATGATTCGACCAAAACGTGCTTTGGTCATCCCTTTCAATACTCGTTTTGATAAACGGAAAACCGCCTTCAAATGAATATTTAAAATATCATCCCAGTCATCTTCTGACATACGTAACAATAAATTATCTTTGGTAATGCCTGCATTATTGACCAGCACCATGACCGAACCATATTTTTGTTCGATATCTGTTACTAAGTTATTGATGGCATCAAGATCACGCACATCCAATACAGCACCAGCGCCATTTTCAGCAAAAGCTACTGATAATTTTTCAGCACCGGATTCTGAAGTAGCAGTACCCACCACAAAAAAGCCATCAACAATCAATTGCTGTGCAATTGCTGCACCAATTCCTCGGCTTGCTCCTGTAACTAGAGCAACTTTACGTTCCTGCATCATGCAATCTTCCCTTCAGCCACTAAAATGGCATTTAATGCATCTTCCATGCGACTTTGTGTATCGAGTGGTAATGCTTTTTCAATCTTCGGTAAACGCTTCGCCAGATTTGTTAATACATTTCCTGGACCACATTCCACCACATAAGAAATGCCTTGATCTTGGAAATATTGCATTGTCTTCGCCCATTGGACTGACTCATACAATTGTGCTGTTAATGCTTGACGAAGTTCAGCAACATTTGCTGCAGCCTTTGCACTCACATTTTGTAGCACTGGAATATTTGGCATCTCAATCACTGTCTGCTCTAAAGCATCGGCAAATTTTTCAGCTGCAGCTTTCATTAACGAACAGTGAGATGGAACTGATACAGGTAATGCAATCGCTTTACCGCCATTCTCTTTCGCAGATAACATCAGCGCTTCAACTTTTGCAGTTGAGCCGGCAACAACCACCTGACCTTGGGTATTATAATTTGCTGCTTCTACAGAACCTTCGCCGTCTGCACTCACTAACTGGCACAGCTCAACCACTTTAGCATCATCTAAACCCAGAATAGCCGCCATAGCCCCTTGGCCTTGAGGTACTGCATCTTGCATCAACTTACCGCGTAAGTTTACAAGCTTTACTGCATCACCCAAGCGAATAGCGCCAGCTGCAACCAAAGCAGTGTATTCACCCAATGAGTGACCTGCTAAATATTTTGGAACAACTCCACCTAACTCCAACCAAACACGCCACAAAGCAACACTTGCGGTTAATAGTACCGGTTGAGTAAATTCAGTTTGATTGATGCCTTCGCCACTTTGAGCAATTTGCCACAAATCAAAACCAACAGCTTGAGAAGCTTCTGCAAATGTTTCGCCAATGCTACTAAATTGCTCTGCTAGTTCTGCCAACATACCCACTTTCTGCGAGCCTTGACCTGGAAATATAAAAGCAGTTTTTGTTGCTGCAAGTAAATTTGAAGTCTCTAAAATGGACATCTGTTTTCCATCTTGATTGTATAAACTGAATTGAGGCATAGCTTAACAAGCTTGAATAGCTCTCGCTATCGCAAAAAATACCGTTTTAAATATTTATAAACAGACAGATTTATTTAAAATAAATCATTTTAACCAATAAATAAATTTATATTTTTCAAATACATAGATACTTAAAATCAAATAAATGAACTTTTCACACTCATTTTAATGCCCGATATATAAGCACGAATTAAATCATTTTCATCCTATTTTTTAAATTAATACATCTCTGACTAAATTTTAAAAACTCATCATCAAGAAAATTTATTTAAAAAACACCACCTAAGAGTTGAACAATCATTCCCAAATACGTACCGATAATAAAATTAGATAGTATTCAAAAAAATATGAATATGACAAAAAGCTGATCAGGAAAATGATTAACTATTTATTTGATACAAATACTGATACTTGAATTTTAAGCAAAAAAAAGGGAGCTAAGCTCCCATTTTTTCTACTAAGCTTGACGCTTAATACACCGTATATTATTCAGCAGATGCTTTAGCGAATAATTGACGACCACGGTAAACACCATCTTTAGTCACGTGGTGACGACGATGAGTTTCACCTGTAGTTTGGTCTACAGTTAATGCATTCTCGGTTAAAGCGTCATGTGAACGGCGCATGTCACGGCGAGAGCGACTTTTACGGTTTTGCTGAACGGCCATGATGGCTCCTTACAAAGATCGAAAAAATGGATCAGAA
>JAHLFF010000350.1 GCA_018883945.1 Candidatus Acinetobacter avistercoris | reverse complement strand
CAATGAAATCCATGCACGTATAGCCGTGTTAAATAAATTTACAGAATTAGGTCGCCCTCACACCCAAGTTGTCACTTAAATTTGTGCAGCTTAGGAAAGATCAGTCTTTAAAATCTTTATGCAACAAAGCCTGATGAAACTATCATTATTAATTCAGTTGAGCCTCTGATTCGTGAAAATGCGAAAGATATAGATAAAGAACTCATTGATTTAATGGTGAAATTTTCAGATGTTTTAAATATTCATAATTTTAGATTTTTCCAAAAAGTAATAAATCTTTATAAGAGTTTTAGAGCAGAATTACCCGAAATAGTTGCCTATTCAACAAAAGAAATCATTTTGATTCGAATTCTACAAGGGTATTTTATTAGTGATTTTGGTGAGAAATTTGAATTTGGATGGGATGATATAAAAAATATTGGATTCGAGGAAAATAGAGAGAACTGGTCAAAAAATAAAATACGAACTTTTTCTCTGATCGAAGAATATTTACCATTTTATTTTTTAAAAATAGATCAATGGATGATTGAATTTAAATCACAATTTAATCAGTTAAGAAATTTTGACCATAATTTAATTAATAAGTTAATAGTTTCTGATCTAATATCGGAAAGGCATAATAAGGCTAGTCAAGAAGTTTCAACTTTAATAAATAGCTATCATGCTTTTAATATTGATTCAACATCAAGGTTTGTAAATAGGTTGTTTTTAGCAATTAAGGCTGTCTATAAATATGAATCATTTGAAAATATTGAATTTTATTGCTCGATTCTTGAAGAGTTTCAAGCTGAAGAATTAGTATACAAGATCAATGATTTATTGATGAAACATATTGACAATGAATTGAAATCAAATAGAGAACAATTTCTTAAAAATCATTTTTGGCAAAAAAATGAAGAAAATAAATTGAGACAGTATATAAAAAATATAATTACGACTACTCCAAGTGATGATAAATATGCATTAAGTAAAGTGGTTAAGCACTATTTAAAAGAAGGTCAAATACAATATGGAACAGAAGAAATATTGTCATTAGTTACGAAAGATAGCTTAAGAGATTTCATTCTAGAAATTTATTTGCAAAATTTTAGCAATATATCAATAAGGAGAGTTATCAGTATTATTATATATCTTTATACTTCTAAGTGTTTTAACAGATTAGAGGAAATCAAAGTATGGATAAGAGAAATACTAGAAGAGAAAGGAAGTAGGCACAAGTACCCTGAAAAATATATGCAATATATCTTAGATGAAAAATAATTAAGGGCTCTTTCGAGCCCTTAATTATTTATTTCAACATCGCTTTCAAAAACTTACCTGTATGCGAAACTTTAGACTTCGCAACTTCTTCAGGCGTACCTTCGGCAATAATCATACCGCCACCCGCACCACCTTCAGGGCCTAAATCAATCACCCAGTCAGCCGTTTTAATGACATCCAAGTTATGCTCAATCACCACAATGGTATTACCCTTATTACGTAGCTCATGCAGAATGTCCAAAAGCTTAGCAATATCGTGGAAATGTAGCCCCGTAGTGGGCTCATCCAACACATAAATGGTTTTGCCTGTATCACGTTTCGCAAGCTCACGCGCCAATTTCACACGTTGTGCTTCACCACCTGACAAGGTTGTTGCAGATTGACCCAAACGGATATAACCCAAACCAACCTGATGTAAAGTTTCTAAACGACGGTGAATAACAGGAATCGCATCGAAGAAATGCATTGCATCTTCAACTGTCATACCTAAAACGTCAGAGATATTCTTACCTTTATAACCCACTTCTAAAGTCTCGCGGTTATAACGGTCGCCATGACAGTTATCACAAGGCACATACATATCCGGTAAGAAATGCATGGCAACTTTAATCATACCGTCGCCTTCACAAGCCTCACAACGACCACCTTTGACGTTAAACGAGAAACGACCCGCAGCATAGCCACGCGCTTTGGCCTCAGGGGTCTGCGCAAATAATTCGCGAATAGGGGTGAACAAACCAGTATACGTCGCAGGATTAGAACGAGGTGTACGCCCAATCGGGCTTTGGTCAATATCGACCACTTTATCTAAGAATTGTAAACCATCAATCGAAGCAAACTTCTCAGCAGTTAATGTGGTTGCGCCATTCAGTTGAGTCGCTGCAAGTGGCAATAATGTACGGTTAATTAAGGTCGATTTACCTGAACCCGATACACCCGTAACACACGTCATGATACCCAGAGGAATGGTTAAATCGACATTTTTTAAGTTATGTCCAGCAGCACCCATTAACTTGATTTTTTCTTCAGGTTTCGGTGGTTGAATACGAACTTTTGGAATGGCGATTTTTAACTTGCCTGAAAGATATTGACCTGTCAGTGAGTCTGGATTTGCCAAAATCTCTTCATACGTTCCTTCAGCAATAATATGACCACCGTGCACACCCGCACCTGGACCAATATCAATAATATGGTCAGCGGCACGAATGGCATCTTCATCATGCTCAACCACTAAAACGGTATTGCCTAAGTCACGTAAGCGAACTAAGGTTTCCAGCAAACGGTCGTTGTCACGTTGATGCAAACCAATTGAAGGTTCATCGAGCACATACATCACGCCCATTAAACCTGCACCAATTTGCGAAGCCAAACGAATACGCTGCGCTTCACCACCCGATAACGTTTCTGCAGAACGAGACAGGCTTAAATAATTCAAACCCACAGAGACTAAGAAATGTAGGCGTTCACGAATCTCTTTAAAGATTTTATCGCCAATTTCACCTTTAGCCCCTTCGAGTTGAAGGTCTTGATAGTACTGTTCAGCATCACCAATCGACATTTTGGTAATTTGAGCAATGGTCTTGTCTAAAATTTTAACGTTACGTGAAATCTCATTCAGACGAGAGCCATCGCAGACATCACATGCAGCATTGGAAAGATATTGCGCTAAATCTTCACGGACATAATTCGATTCCGTTTCACGGTAGCGACGTTCTAAATGCGGCAGTATTCCTTCAAAGGCCTGAATACGCTTATGCGAACGACCACGCTCATCGATATAACTTAAATCAACTTTTTCTTTGCCAGTGCCATACAGAAATTTCTTTTTGGTCTCTGCATCAAGTTCATTCCACGGCGTTTCTAAAGAGAAACCAAAATGATCCGCTACTTTCTGAATCATGGTGTAGTAATAAGGACGTTGTCTGTCCCAACCACGAATCGCACCTTGACTGATGGAAACCTCTGGACTTGGAATCAGTTTATCTGCACTGAAATGACTACGCGTACCCAAACCATCACAGGTTGGACAAGCACCAAAAGGGTTGTTGAATGAGAATAAACGAGGTTCTAACTCTGCAACAGCACGGTCGCATTCAGGGCATGAATGTTTCGCGGAAAATACACGCTCAGGATGTTCATTATTCATCCACGCTAAAACCGCAATATCACTGCCTAAGCGTAAAGCCGTTTCAAATGATTCTGCGATACGGTTACCCAAGTCATCACGCACCTTAAAGCGGTCAACGATCACTTCAATGGTATGTTTTTTCTTTTTATCCAGTTCAGGCGGTGTATCAATATCTATAATTTCACCATCTACCCGAGCGCGGACAAAACCTTGGCTTTGTAATTGCTCGAATAGGTTGGTGTATTCACCTTTACGTTCACGCACCACAGGTGCCAGCAACATCAGTGCTGTGCCTTCTTCTAAATTTTTAACGGCGTCGACCATTTCAGTTACTGTCTGTGCCACCATCGGTAAATCATGTTCAGGACAGTAAGGCGTACCCACGCGTGCATACAAAAGACGGAGATAATCGTAAATCTCGGTAATTGTTCCTACCGTTGAACGTGGATTATGGCTGGTCGACTTTTGTTCAATGGCAATCGCAGGGCTTAAACCCTCAATCGAATCGACTTCTGGTTTTTCCATTTGTGATAAGAACTGGCGCGCATAAGCAGACAGTGATTCCACATAACGGCGTTGACCTTCGGCATATAAGGTATCAAAAGCTAAGGAAGACTTACCTGAGCCTGAGAGTCCCGTAATCACCACGAACTTATCGCGTGGTATATCAAGGTTCACATTTTTTAAGTTATGGGTTCGTGCGCCTCGAATACGGATATGACTTTGGCTCATAAAACATCTCGGTGTTAAGCAAATTGAAGGTTATATATGATAGCGATTTAAATTTGTTCAAGTGGTATAAAAACAAAATAAAACGTCAAATTATGACGGACCAATACAAACTATATCTATTTGAGATGTTTATGTGTAACGAAGCTGCTTTTATTTAGCGCATTTGAGTTAATTTATTCATTAGGATAAGCGCATTTTTTCACTAGATTTGTTTTAAAAGTCATTATTCATACTGCACATTCATCATGAGTATTCCCTCATCCGAATCTTCTCCCAAAGGACGAAGTGATTTTTACAGATCAATATATTGCCATTTAATGATCATTTTTCGACGTATAAAAGAGATCTATTCGTCATTTTTTATCGAGCAAAATCACAATCCAAATTTCTCGATCCTCATTTTCTACTAGGAGGGGGAAGGATTGTTTAGATATCAATTTATTAATGCTTTATTGCAGTTCAAGGTTCTTTTTGATTCTTAAATTCTTAGATGAAGTGCGACAGAGATCGAATGTACTCATGAATTTTATTTTAATGATTAATCACAAGAGTACATTACTGAAAAAGCAGGCCTTAATATTTAATCATCAAAGATTGATCAATTGTTCATATTTAGCAGGCATATAAGAAGCTACGTTCAAAGATAGAATCTACGTGTTCAAAGGCAAGCTTACGATCAATATCATGATGTTTTCGTGCATAGAAATTCACTTCTTTTTCGAGCACTTGTAAGAAGTCATTATAGTTTTTCTCAAAGTTAGGCACATTGAAAAAATCAATATTTTTTGAGGTAAGGCACGGATATTTCGCTATAAAATCCAACATCAGTTTTTGGATATGGTCATTGGTAAAATAAAGCAAATAGGTTGCTGCAGAACCACAATGCGAACAGCCTTTTTCTAAATAAATTTCTTCATTGTTGAGCCAACAGCATTGCAAAGTGAAATAAGCACGGATGGCTTCAGTACCCAAAGTATGTTGTTGCATGAGAACCTCATAATTGAATGATAAAATCTAGTTCTTAGATTTGGTTATTAGATAATGATAATCTTTATCATTAATGATGCGTGATTTTTATTGTTCTGTCTATCGCTAAATTGATTTTAAAATACAGATTTTATGTTTCATTTGTAAGAAAATTCGTCCTGATCAATTGAATAGGAGTATCCAGTAGAAATCAGGACGATTAGATGTGTAACTGTGTAGATCTTTAAATGCGTAGACCTATAGTAGAAAAAATTAAATTTTTTAAGGTGACGTTTTTTTAAAGGATAAAGTCAGCTTAAAGCATGACGCTATAGAACTTAGCAGAGCCATTGTTTTTGGTGATAAGCACTGTCCCAAAATAAGTATTCGAGTTCTGCACCTTTGGTATAGGCCTCATGCATTTTTTTGACTGTTTCAGCATCGCTTTGTGCCGCAACATGATCAATGATGGCAATGACTTTACGCACCTCTTCATTGAAATGTTCACCTGAATACGTATCAATCCAAGCTTGATAAGGATTGTCTTTGACAGCATGACGAACAATGTCTTTGCCTACTTCTGCATAGATCCAATAACACGGTAACAGCGAAGCAAGAACCACAGGATAGCTTTCAGCCCAAGCCGTTGCGGTTAAAAAAGAGGTGTAATGATGACAAGCTGGTGTCATCGGGGTATTTTCAAAATCTTCACGACTGATACCAAATTCTTGCATAAAGCCATCATGTAGACTGCGCTCTACAATAATCGCTTCGCGAGCGCCTTGGGTAAATTGAATCACCGCATCTGCATCAAACGCTTTTGCGCCACAGACGGCAAGCGCACGTCCATAGGCCAAGAGATAATGCGCGTCTTGAATGACATAATGACAAAACACATCTTTATCGAGCTTACCCAATGCCAATTCTTGATTAAATGGCAAAGCCAAAGTTTTTTGATAAAGCGCTTCATTGCGTTGCCAGACGTCTTTTGAAAAACTCATATTTCCATCCATTTTTGAGTGTTGTGATTGCTATTAGAGTGTTCAGGCCACTATAGCAAGCGTGTAACAAAGCGCAAGCAGCTAAAAACAGCAGTTCACGTTGTATTAAAAACTCCGAGTTTGAGTTCAGGCTTTCTTCAAAAATCATACTAAGTATTTTGGATTAATTCTTAAAAACAGTCATAATTGGCGCATTCAAATTTGAACTATCCGCTTAAGCAGGATGGAACACTCAAGGGTAGAAATTGCACAAAGCAAAAAGTACAGACTGATTCCTGTTGAGATCACACAATAATAGTTATTTTTGTTTTGTATAAATTTCACCATTTTATTTTAAATGATTTAAGGTCGAATTCTCATGTGGAAACATTTTGGTTTCTCAATCATCTTTACGATCGTGTGTCTTGGGCTGTCTGCGTACTGGGGTTATTCTCACGGACCAGAAGCCGGCTTAAAGACCATGTTTACGGTACTGACGATTACCGCCATTCTTGCTGTAATGGAAATCTCATTGTCTTTTGACAACGCCGTGGTCAATGCATCGGTGCTACGTCATTGGGATCATTTCTGGAAAATGTTGTTCTTAACAGTCGGGATCGTGATTGCCGTATTTGGTATGCGCCTGATTTTCCCGATTGTGATTGTCGCTGTGACAGCAAATATGGGCTTCGTTGAAGTGATTCAACTGGCGTTGAATGATCCAAAAGAATATTCAGCACGTTTAATGGCACATCACCCTGAAATTGCAGCCTTTGGTGGTGCATTCTTATTGATGGTGTTCTTAAACTTCTTCTTAGATGACGGTAAAGACACGCATTGGTTTAAGTTTATTGAACGTCGTTTAGCCAATTTGGCAAGCGTACCTGCAATGTCTGTATTTATTGCTTTGGTGGCGCTGTTGATTATGGCGGCTAACGTTGATGAAGCAAAACGTTTGGTTGTGGTGATGGCGGGTATTTGGGGGATCGTGATTTATATCGGTGTTCAAGTGCTCAGTCATTTACTCGGTGGCGAACCTGAAATTGATGAGCATGGAAATGCCGTCACTCATGATAGCAATGGCGTTCCAACAGGTGTCGTGAAAGCGGGTATCGGTGGTTTCTTGTACCTCGAAGTGCTAGATGCATCGTTTAGTTTCGATGGCGTGATTGGTGCATTCGCGATTACTTCGGATGTGGTTGTGATCATGCTCGGTCTTGCGATTGGTGCGATTTTCGTGCGTTCGATTACCATTTACTTGGTGGAAAAGGGCACATTAGATGCGTATATCTATCTTGAACATGGTGCGCATTATGCGATTGGCGCGCTTGCATTCATCATGATTGCGAGTGGTACGGGCTTACATGTCCCTGAAGTTGTGACTGGCTTAATTGGTGTGGCTTTCATTGTTTGGGCAATTATTGCTTCTATACAATATAAGAAACGACAGTCTGCTTAACGTTTGATTGATAAAATAGATTTGATTATTAAAATACATTGAAAGCGCAACTTCGGTTGCGCTTTTTTATTTTTAGATCGTGATGATCTTTATTTCAAATAAAATAGATGCCGAGAAGAGCGTCAAATGGCCTATAATCTTGATCCAAGATTAATAAGTTTTTAGCCATTTATGATGAATGCTTTAGAGCGTCGTTCAACTTTTGCATTAAGCAGTATTTTTGCCTTACGCATGTTGGGTTTATTCATGATCATCCCCGTTTTTGCGGTCGTGGGACAATCATATGAATATGCCACGCCTGCACTCATTGGGTTAGCTGTAGGTGTATATGGTTTAAGTCAGGCTTTATTACAAATCCCATTTAGTTTATTAGCAGATCGCTTTAATCGTAAACCATTGATTATTTTTGGCTTACTATTATTTGCCTTGGGTGGTGCGATTGCCGCCATGTCTGAAACGATTTATGGGGTGATTATAGGACGTGCGATTGCTGGTGCAGGCGCTGTCTCTGCTGTGGTCATGGCACTCCTTGCTGATGTAACCCGTGAAGAAGAACGAACCAAAGCGATGGCCATTATGGGCATGAGTATTGGTGTCTCTTTCATGGTGGCATTTAGTTTAGGACCGTGGTTGACCACTTTAGTGGGAATCTCTGGACTCTTTTGGGTAACCACCCTGATGGGACTTCTGGCGATTTTGATGGTGTTCATGGTCCCTAAGACCACACGTCATCATAAAAACTATAAGCAAGGTTATTTAAATCAGCTTAAACAAGTCTTGAAAATGGGTGACTTAAACCGCTTGCATGTGTCTGTGTTCGCGCTACATTTATTGCTCACTGCAATGTTTGTTTATGTGCCATCACAATTGATCGACTTTGCTCAAATTCCTTTATCTCGTCACGGAATTGTGTATTTGCCGCTGTTGGTGATTAGTCTGTTTTTTGCTTTTCCAAGCATTATTTTGGCTGAAAAATATCGTAAAATGCGGGGTATTTTTTTAGCAGCGATTGGCGGAATCATTGCGGGCTTAGTGGTTTTGATTTTTGGTTATGAGTCGAAATATATTTTACTTCTCGGACTTGGACTATTTTTTATCGCATTTAATGTGATGGAAGCATTATTGCCATCGTGGTTGTCCAAATCTGCACCGATTCAATCTAAAGCGACTGCCATGGGTGTGAATGCAACGGGGCAATTCTTAGGTGCATTCTGTGGCGGTATCTTGGGTGGCCAGTTGTTGATGCTCAACAATACCTCATTGGGTTGGGGAATTTTGTTGGTCATTTCATTGGTGTGGTTAGTGCTCAGTTTTGGACTCAAGCAACCGCGTTATTTATCCTCTTTGATTTGGCGTTTGCCTGAGGGTAAAGAAACGGATGAATGGACTTCTCAGTTATTGGCAATTCATGGTATTGAAGAAGTTGTGGTCATGCCCGATCAGCAAGTTGCATTCGTTAAAGTGGATAAGCAGAAAATAGATGATACTGCGCGACAACATTTAACGCACTTGTTGGGTAAAGAGGTAGCCATTTAATCATAACTCTTATAAAGTAAAACATAGAATCGAATAGGAAGATAACAGCAAATGCGCGGCGTAAATAAAGTAATCTTAGTTGGTACTTTGGGTAAAGACCCTGAAACAAAAACTTTTCAAAATGGCGGCTCATTGACTCAGTTTTCAATCGCAACCAGCGAATCGTGGACTGACAAAAGTTCAGGTGAACGTAAAGAGCAAACAGAGTGGCACCGTATTGTTCTGCATAACCGTTTAGGTGAAATTGCACAGCAATACCTTCGTAAAGGCTCTAAAGTTTATATCGAAGGTTCATTACGTACTCGTCAGTGGACAGACCAAAGTGGTCAAGAGCGTTACACCACAGAAATTCGTGGTGAGCAAATGCAAATGCTTGATTCAAACAATCGTCAGCAAAATGAAGGTGCTGGAGATAGCGGTTATAATCAACCTCGTTTTAACAACAATGCCAATGCAAACCCAGCGGGTGGTTATGCGGGTCAACAGGGCGGTGGTTATAACAATGCACCTGCTGCTGCGCCACAAGGCAATTATGGCAACAATGTGAATCAAGGTTTCCAGTCACCTAAACCACAACAGCAACCTGCGAAGCCAATGGCAAGTGCACCTGCTGATTTAGATGATGACTTACCGTTCTAACTTATATAATAATTTATAGTTAAATGATCGAGCATTAAATTGGTCGATCCTCATGAAAAACCCTCTGCATTTGCAGAGGGTTTTTTTTTTAAATGATGATAATGAGAATGCTTCTAGATGATGCAGCTTTTATTAAGAGAAGGTTTAAAGAGAAGGTTTAAAGAGAAAGGTTTGATAATAAAAATAGAAAGGCGTTGCGTGCCCTAAAGTTTCTTTAATCTAATAATTCGATAGATTTTATTAATAAGTTCTGTTTTACCGATTTATATTTATTTCGTATTCTAGCTACACAGATAAGCAATCCCAAAGATTCAGTAGAGGAATATCAAATGAGTTTAATCAATACAGAAATCAAACCGTTCAATGCAACTGCATACCATAACGGTGAATTTGTTGACGTTTCAGAGCAACAGTTCAAAGGTAAATGGTCAGTTGTATTCTTCTATCCTGCAGATTTCACTTTTGTTTGTCCAACAGAATTAGGCGATTTAGCTGATAACTATGCTGAATTCCAAAAGCTGAATGTCGAAATTTACGGTGTATCTACAGATACGCATTTCACGCACAAAGCTTGGCATGATACGTCTGACGTGATTGGTAAAATTCAATATCCATTGATCGGTGATCCAACATGGACTTTGGCTAAAAACTTTGATGTGTTGATTGAAGCAGAAGGTTTGGCTGACCGTGGTACATTTGTGATTGATCCTGAAGGTAAAATCCAAATCGTTGAAATCAATGCGGGCGGTATTGGTCGTGATGCATCTGAATTACTTCGTAAAGTAAAAGCAGCACAATATGTTCACGCTCACCCAGGTGAAGTTTGCCCTGCTAAATGGAAAGAAGGCGAAGCAACACTTGCACCTTCAATTGATTTGGTTGGTAAAATCTAATTCAATCGCAGATGTCTTAAGTGATTAAAAAAAACCAGAAGTGATTAAAAAACCTAGAACCTTGTTCTGGGTTTTTTATGTTTAAGGGTAGATCAATCAAGCGCTTATTATTAGACATCTTTCATATCTCAAAAAAGATCATTAAGCGTCAATCAGTTTCATATGTTGAAATTCCTCCTCCCTCTGAGAGAAGGTGAGGATGAAGGAATACAAATTGTGATTATGTTGAGTAAAAAATGTTTTATTAAAGAACTCTATTAAAGTAAATAGCTGTTTTAAAACTAAACATCCTACCTTTCTAAACAAGATAACCTTCTTGCGCTGGTGCATAAGCACGAATACCGTCGATCAAAGCTTCAATCAGTTTTTCCATCACCAATCGTTGACCTTTACGCGATGCATATACGAGCTGAACTGTGCCTAAGTTCGAACACCACTCTGGTAAAATATGAATTAAACGACCTTCACGAATATCATGTTGGACTGTCAAAAATGGCAAATCAGCGATGCCTAATCCATCCAATACCGCATAATACACACCCGCTAAATCATTACTTTTGATACGAGGCTGCAGCAGGATATCAATCTGATCTTGATGCTTTAAGTTGTGTAAATTCCAGCGATAATGCGCTTTTTGTGTACCCAGTACAATGCTCGGATAGTCATTGAGTTGCGTTACATACTCAATCAGGTCTCCTTGTAATAAGGCTGGACTGGCAACTAAACAGTGCGTCGTTTTGATCACATCACGGACAATGATGCTGGAGTCCTCATTACTCCCAAAATTAGTTCGAATCGCAAGATCAATATCATCATGAAGCACATCGATACGTCTGCTGGTCAGTTCCAGTTCAATATTGACATGAGGATGATCTTTTAAAAACTGATTGAGTAATGGCCGAATTTGATGTTCCATCATGACAGGGGGACAGCTCAGTTTGATTAAGCCTTTATACTCATGTTTCTGTTTGAGTAATACATTTTGAGCTTGATCCGTTTGCTCTATAATTTTACTACACTCGTTATAAAACTCTTGGCCCAAAGGCGTGACTTTAAAATGACGCGTTGAGCGCTGTATAAGCGTGACATTGAACTTGGTCTCTAAGTCTAAAATCCGTCGGCTTAATTTAGATTTTGTGATGTTGCTCACTTCACTGGCAGCACTGAAGCCGCCATGTTTGACCACCAAATAAAAATAATAATAATCATCAAATGAATGCATTTTTTATAACCACTCATCGGGTCTGGAATATATTTTTGATCATATCATTTATAGGATAGTCCTGCATTTCAGAAATAACAAAGCGATCCGAAGATCGCTTTGTGAACTAAAAAATATGTTATTTCTTTTCAGTATTTTTAATATAGCTTTGAATTAAGTTGCTGTAATCTGGAATATGTTGACCGAATAAAGCACCTAAACCTTCAATATCATTACGCCAGTCGCGGTGTAATTCGCATGCAGTACCAAACCATGTGGTCAGCTGAGCGCCTGCTTGAGAAACGCGACTCAATGCAGAGTCGCGAGTTAGTGCGTTAAATGTACCTGACGCATCGGTTACCACAAACACTTCAAAGTCTTCTTCAAGTGCAGACAGAGTCGGGAAAGCAACACAAACTTCTGTAACAACACCCGCAATAATAAGTTGTTTTTTACCTGTCGCTTTAACGGCTTTAACAAAGTCTTCGTTATCCCAAGCATTGATTTGACCAGGGCGAGCGATATATGGCGCATCTGGGAACATTTCTTTGAGTTCTGGAACCAGCGGACCATTCGGACCTTCTTCAAAACTAGTGGTTAAAATAGTCGGAAGATTAAAATATTTTGCAGCAGCTGCGAGTGCAAGAACATTGTTTTTAAACTTATCTGGATCGATATCACGAACCAATGACAGTAGACCTGTTTGATGATCAACCAACAATACCGCTGCGTTGTCTTTATCTAAACGAATATAAGGTTTACCCATTTTCTTGTTCCTCAAGTTGTTTATTCATGTGTATTTGATTTTCAAACTATAAATTCAAAATACCAATTTAAAATACAAAATCATTGTGATGCATGACACATCATAGAAGTTTTGTATGAAGGCATGAAGACTGAATCTTGAGATGGATAATCTTATATTTATGACAATAAGCGGATCAAATCGTATCAATAAGTCCACCAATAGGTGTATTCAAGAGTTAATCATAAGCGTTTAAATTGTCCTATTCTTGAGATGCAGTATGCCGATGCAGGCATTTGCTCTCAGTCTGATTAGGCTTAATATAGATTCATATTTAGTCCTATTGATTAGGAGTTTCAAATGAAAAGAATTATGGGTGTTTACCGCAATCAAAATATGCATTGGGTCGGCGATGGCTTTCCTGTGAAAAATCTATTTTCATATGATCGTTTGGGTCAGGTCGTCAGCCCATTTTTATTGTTGGACTATGCTGCGCCGTATCATTTTAAACCGACCACAGCTCAGCATGGTGTGGGTTCACATCCTCATCGAGGTTTTGAAACGGTGACCATTGCTTATCAAGGTGAAGTGACACACAAAGACTCAGCTGGCGGTGGTGGCACCATCAAAACAGGTGATGTGCAGTGGATGACCGCTGCTTCTGGTGTCGTACATGAAGAGTTTCATTCGCCTGAATTTGCTCAGCAGGGCGGTTTGTTTGAAATGGTGCAATTGTGGGTGAACTTACCAGCAAAAGATAAAATGTCAGCGCCTCGTTATCAAGGAATTGAAGCAAAAGATATTCCTGTGGTGAACTTTGATGATGATACGGGTCATATTCGCGTAATTGCTGGAAATTATACCGACCATGTTGGACCTGCAGATACATACACCCCAATCAATGTTTGGGATGGTGTACTCAAAGCAAATGCAACTGAGTACGTTCATGTGCCTGTAGACCACAATACGCTTGTCGTCGTACTTGAAGGTGAAATGCTGTTGAATGGCACCCAAAAAGTTATGGACAGCTCTATAGTGATTTTTGCTAAAGACAATGAAGCGACGATTCAGCTGAACGCGATACAGGATTCGAAGTTCTTGGTGTTAACTGGGTTGCCATTGAGCGAACCTATTCAAGGACACGGTCCATTTGTGATGAATAGCAAAGAAGAAATCATTCAAGCATTTAATGATTTTAATGCAGGTAAATTTGGACAAATCTCTGCTTAAAGTTAGTCGAGATGATGGATGGAAAAAGGTAGATCTCGGTCTACCTTTTTTCGTTAGCTTCAAAATCTTGAGTTTAAAAATTGTTTTAGAACGTCACTGTTAATCAATCGCCGTTAGAAGTTGAAGATGAAGATGATTTTTGAATTTAAAGGCTAAATTTAAAGCCAATATTTACAGCACCAAAATGATGTAGCAAGCGAAGGTCATGAGCGAAGAATGAATAGATGACAGTCGATTATGTATGATGCGTTAGGGATGATCATTTTAATGAGATATCTTTGAAGTGCTTTGATCAAGCAAAATGCTGGCAACTGATTTTACCGTACTAATTTCGCAGTACTAAAATCGATTAACAAGAAAAGATCGATTAATAAGAATATCGTAAAGTAAGCATGAAGTAAGAATATTGTAAAAATGAAAAAAATAAAGAGTCTCTAACCCACACGAAAGAGACTCTTTAACGCTGTAGTTTGTATTTATTTTTTTCCTCGAACACACTCTTATATTTGTTTTAATGTGAACTAGTTCTCGTTTTGTGTAGCCATCATATGATAAAAATGAATCATTGTAAAGGCCAGCTAAAATATTCAGTTCGAAAATATCTATTGATTATTAAAGATTTTTTTTTTAAATTATCAAAAAAAATCAATTTTTTTTGTAAAAAGATCAAAAAATTGCTGATCTTGAGTTAAAAATTTAGCTCTAAAAAATGTTGAGCGCTGAAAGTGCAAAATCTGGAAGTTTTTAATACCGTGATTTGCGACAATTTATCGCATAATAAAAAAAATGATGAACTCTCGGATAATAATTTTGAAAATTGCAGTGATTGGAAGTGGTATGGCTGGACTGGCAACCGCAAGAATTCTTAAAGATGCCGGTCATGAAATCACTATTTTTGAAGCCTTATCAGGCCGTGGAATGGACAGTCATAGCTTA
>JAHLFF010000349.1 GCA_018883945.1 Candidatus Acinetobacter avistercoris | reverse complement strand
GGCATTACGAACGCCGTCTACATACATCGAGCTTTCAGAGTTATAACCGCGAATGAATGGGCGGTCACCATTCGGATTACCACCTTCACCTGCACCCAAGGTAATCCCCGGAACTGTACGCAGTGCATCAGTTAAAGTCGTCACTTGTGTATCGGCAATCAGCTGTTTTGAAATCACTGAAACTGATTTGGGTGTGTCGAGTAAAGGTGCAACAAATTTGCTATTCGCAGATTGATCTACTTTTAAGCTGGGTGCTTGTTCAGCTTTGACTTCTTGATGAATAGTTTCTAACTGGATCACCTGTTCTTCTGCCATCGCAGATCCAGCTACTATTGATAAAGATGAAACAATTGCAGAGGAAACGATTTTTTTGCGTGTTTTAATAAAGGTCATTTTGAACCTGATCATTGAATAATAAATATGCATGCGAATAATAATGATTCTTGTTTTTATTTTTATCTTTTTATTATGGGAATTCATGATCTTTAAGAAAATATTAAATGAGTTTATAAATGTAATGATGTAACAATCATAATTTAAGCTTATGTTTTTGATGGAAATTGATAAAGTAAACTGATTGTTAATTTTTTATTGAGAATAATGATATTTATAAAAGGGTAGATATAGGCAATATTTTGGGAAAGTATGGGTCTAGACATAAGAAAAGACCCTGCCGGGGCAGGGTTTAATATTCAAAATTAAAATTTCGTATTCAGACTTAACCAGTAGCTACGGGATTTATATTTATTATTGTAGTCATCACGGTATGAAGGGATATAACTACCATTTTCTTCAGTGAAAGTGGTTTTATATGAAGTAAAGTCTTCATCCAATAGATTGTTAACACGTGCATTAATGGTAAACATATCATTAATCTTGTAAGAACCACCTAAATGGAACACGGTTGAGTCTTCGAAATATAAAGCTTCATTTGTAGTAGCATTTACTTGGTCAAAACGATCAGCACGATATTCAGTGGTTAAGAATACATTGAAAGCATCTGTTGCACGCCAATCTAAAGTTGCATTTGCCATATGCTTAGCTGTGTTGCCTAGAGGTAAGCCTTTTTCTTGTCCACTTTTTTGCTCACTATCTGTGTAAGTGTAGTTTGCACGAAGTGATACTTGATCAAGTAGCTGAACTTTACCTGCTAACTCCACACCTTGAATAACAACTTCATCAATATTTACAGTACGAGTAGTTGTTGAATACCCAAGATCGGCGTATTCACCAGTGCTTGAACAGATTAAGCCTGTTGTTCCACCACAAGCTTGAGAGTCAATTTTGTCTTCAAATTTATTGTGGAAAATAGTGGCATTGAAATTATGGCCTGCAGGATGCTGCCAATATGCAGCTAGTTCAGAGCTTGTACTAGTTTCTGGTTGTAGGTCCGGATTTCCGAATTGTGGAGATGTTCCCTGACCACCAAATCCAACAATACCATCATAGAGTTGCGTTGTTTTTGGTGTTTTATAACCTGTACTTACACCACCTTTTACAGTGAATGCATCGTTAAAAGTATATACACCGTATAAACGTGGGCTGAATTGGTCGCCAAAAACTTCATGATTGTCGTAACGTAATCCCGTTGTTAATGCAAAAGGTTGTGTAATTTGCCAAGTATCTTCTGCAAATAATGACCACATATTATGATCTTGTACTTGAGCCGGGGTACCCGATTCCATACCAAACACACCATCTGTGAGTTCCCCACGGATGATCTGTGTCCCTACAATCACATTGTGTTCACCAGCAAGTTCGAATGGCATGTTGAGGTTAGCATCAAGAGTATATTGTGCACTCTCTAAAGTACGGTCAGGACGTGGTAAGAAAGTTGCTTCAGCAATTTGTTTGCGCTCTGTTTCACTTAAACCTGCATATTGCCCTGTCCCATTTAGCATTTCTAAAAGAGTTCTTCTTTCTGCAACTGTGAAAGGAAGGGTACGTCCTTTATTATTGGTTTCGACATGCGCTAATGAAATAAAGCTTTTACCTATGTTCCAGTCGCCTTCATGGGTAAGTGACCATGTATCACGAGTAAACTTCTGTTCAGCCTTATAGCCGACACGGGGATCAGCACGGCCACATGGTTCTGCAGTTGTGCAAGTTTGGCGCCAAATTGAATCAATTCCATCTAACGTACCGAGTTGTGCTTTATCATTATCGTATTCTTGTCGAGAGGTATCAACGTCTGCAGAAAGGGTTTGGTTATCAGCAATTTTCCAAGTTAAGCGTGCACCTAAAGACATATTTTCATTATTCACGGTTCGGCCACCACCACCAAAACCTAAACTACGATCGTGTACCACACCATTTGGATCTGTAGAAGGTGCATATTGTGGGTTAGATTCGTCACGTTCATACAGGCTGCCACGAACCATTAAACCTAATTTATCTTTAATTAATGGACCCATAAGGTTGAAATCGATGGTTTGATCTTCACCAAAATCATCATTTTCTTCAAAAGTACGGCTGTGAGTGACCGAACCTGACCATTCGTCTGTCACTTTTTTAGTAATAATATTAATCACACCACCCATAGCATCTGCACCATAAAGAGTAGATGCAGGACCTCGGATCACCTCAATGCGTTCAATCGCATCTAATGGTGGAATATGGTTGAATTGGTTGCCGCTAAAACTGTTTGGATAAATATCGCCATGGTTATTTTGGCGTTTACCATCAACCAAAATCAATGTGTAGTCACTCCCCATACCACGCATTGAAATGGAGCCCTGACCTGTTTTGTCATTGGTTTCTCCAATATCAACACCTTCCAGTTCACGAACGGCATCTAATAAAGTCATGTATGGTTTTTTTTCTAATTCTTCTTTCGTAACGACCGAAATACTAGCAGGTGCATCCGTAATCTTTTGTTCATAACCCGCTGCTGAAACCACAATCGTAGACAATTGTGTTACTGGTACAGTGTTATTATTTGTTTCAGCATGTGCAGAGGCAGCTGTAACCCCAAGAATAGCCACTGCAAGTGGGCGAAGATTAAAATTACGCATAACCGAAATTCCGAGATGGAGAAAGTTAAAGATTCAAATCAAATTTCAGGAATATTAATGATAATATTTATCATT
>JAHLFF010000348.1 GCA_018883945.1 Candidatus Acinetobacter avistercoris | reverse complement strand
TCAGGCAGATCAATTGCAATCTTTCCGTGTTCAGCGTTTAGTTCCTGTAAAACACGAAAGTCACCAGTCATAGCCATCATTTTTGATGCTTCAACCAGTGATAAATGGTGAGTTTCGGTATTTGGATTTACTTTGCTGTTAAGTACAGCGGCACTTTTCATTCCCATGCGTGGAGCTAATGCAGCAGCACCACCTGGATAGTCATGAACCGTGTTATATGCAGCATCTAGAATGTTCATGTGATATTCCTTCGAACGTATTTTCTGTTTGAAACGTTTGGTTTAATGAACTACCAAGAAGCCAAGGCCTGACGATCAGCTTTTAACTGACCACGACTTAACAACTCATAAATTGCTTGGGTACCCAAAGGAATTCCTTCCTCCTCCCAGCCAGCAATAGTTGATCGGCCTTTCTTGATTTTTTTGGATAACTGAGAGTTGTTTTCTACGTTGTGAAACTTTCGTAGGTCGGCAACGTTCATCGTTCTATTCCCCGAACTATATTGTTCGGTTTATTGAATCACTTGTTCGGGTAACTGTCAACCAATTTGTTCATACTTCCGAACATGCTATTAACGGAAATACTTGAAATGACCTCAACTACAGATCGCATAAATCAAAAAATGAAAGAGCTAGGTTTGAGTCAAGCGGATGTAATGAGAGGAACTGGTGCTGGACGCGCAACAGTTTCTGGTTGGATCAATGGCTCTAATGCGCCAAGTGCTAAATATTTGGAGTCACTTGCAAAGACATTAAAAACAACATCCTCTTGGATTCTTAATGGGAAAGAGGATTCAGATAGAAAACTTGATAATAGTGTTAGCCTAGATCTGGGTGCGACTGTAACTTATGCACCAGTTATATCGTGGGTACAGGCAGGAGATTTTACCGACATGGAGTCGATTAGTAATTTAGCGGAGTGTGAGAAGTTGCCTTTAGTTCCAGGCGCTGGTAAGAGAAGTTTTTACCTTGAAGTAAAAGGTCTGAGTAATGCGCCTTACTTTGAAGAAGGTGAGAAGATCTGCATCGACCCTGACTATCAATTATGCGATATACATACAGGTGAGATGATTGTGGTGAAATGCAATGACACAGCCACCTTCAAGGCTTTAATTTCGGAATCTAATGGATATTATCTAAAACCACTTAACCCAAATTGGTCTGAGCAAGTTATTCCGCTTAATGAAGACTGTGTACTGGTTGGGAAGTATGTCGGATCATTCAAGCCATCAAGAAAATTTAATTTATCGTAATAATAAAAGCCGCTATATGCGGCTTAGGTTTTATCAAGATGTTGAATATGGTAGCCCAAAAAAAAGAAGGAAAGCACAATGATTGCAACACTTAATAAATCCAAAACTGCGCTAACGATTAATCGTCAAGAGTTTAAGTTGGCATTAGGTAAAATCGGTGAAGGGATTGATAAACAAATAGCTTCGCTTAAAAAAGCCAAGCAAAGCTATGACGCTGCTGAAATAGCACGTGAGGTCATTAGTGAAGCAAATATCTTTGAAGCTATTATTGAAGGCTTTAACGAAGCAGAAGAGACCAATCTAAAGCTGACTGACATAACCAATCTTGAAGTGGCACAAGGATGGATAGATGAGTTTTTAGAAAAGTATTCTGCGCTATAAACCCTAAATCAATTTTTGTTGGCTGGATGAATAAAAAAGCCGCTATATGGGGCTTGGATGGTTTATGAAAGTCGCAACCCGAGCGACTCTTTGATCGGGTGATGGTAGATATCACTTTACTTTGTGGAAGGTGGTTTTTTAGCTACATGTTAAAATTTTAACCTATAAGGGGGTTACACAATGTCGGATAAAATCATAGTTCAGTATTATGAGTTCTGCTTAAAAACAAGAGGTGAAAAATCAAAATTACCTCCAATAGATCATGTAAATATCTATGACACCTTCACCCTAATCAAAAACAACTTGAATAATTTGACTCAAGAATATAGTTATAAAAATGGTACATATAGCACGACTATAGAATATTTAGAAATCACCTCAACTAAAATTGATATTGTATTTGGTTATTATGATAGTTTAGCTCCTGATCGTACACTTCGAGATAAGGTAACTGGCACCAATGCTGTTCAGAGAAGAGGTAAAAACCAAAGTGTTAAGCACCTATGTCATTGCGTAATTAAATTAGATCCAAACCACCCGTTTTTAGCTGTAATGGGTGTGGAGCATGTGATTGGAATGCCAACATCAATTTTGGGGAAAACCTTAAATTGGTATTTGCGACAACTTAAAAAAATATCTCCAAACTCAGAAGGTGTTTTTCAAGCAACTAATCCTGATAATGCAAACAATCCAGATGGCTCGCCTGATATTCATAAATTCAATGTAATATCTAGCTTTTATCCAATTGCGGGTGAGTTGCTAACTGAGGCAATCAAGTCTGGACGTCTAAATAAAATTAGATTGAAAGGCAAGGTTGTATCAAATCTTAATGATCCAAATCAACGCTTAACACGCTTAAGTGCTGCTTTGGATTTTGGCATCACCCCTTTAACGGCCAATGATACGCCCCAAGGCTATATGCGCTCATTAATTGATACAGCCATGCGAAATAAACTAAATCTTGATGATATAACTACTTTTGCTATTATTGAAAATGAAGCAGGCGGAGAACAAACTATTCCATTGGATAGTGTGAATAGCTTAAATTCAGCCTTTGTATTGAAGAAGGCTTTTGATCCAGCTAATGGGCGAATTGCCCACTCAGATAACACTCAAATTAATCATGTCTTCCTGAGTGAGGTATGGCGACTAT
This sequence comes from Candidatus Acinetobacter avistercoris, assembly GCA_018883945.1. Lineage (GTDB taxonomy): Bacteria > Pseudomonadota > Gammaproteobacteria > Pseudomonadales > Moraxellaceae > Acinetobacter > Acinetobacter avistercoris. The sequence goes on along the minus strand of JAHLFF010000348.1, from coordinate 698 downwards.
TCTAAACAATAGGTGATTTATGCTTGGTTACGCATTGAAAGCTTTTGATTTTTTAAAAGTTCAATACCCTAATAATGGGGATAACTTGCGCTCACTACTATATATTTTACCTTGTACACTAGCTATTGTTTTTTGCTCAATTTTTGCCTTAATTGACTTTAATAGTGCAAAAGGGGTTAATATTTTTAATCACAATGCTTTTGATAATATATCTACTTTTGTGCAGATATTACCTGGTTTCTATATTGGTTCACTAGCAGCGATTGCTTCGTATAACTACGCACCTATGGACAATGTAATGTCTCTTCCTCCACCTTTTTTGCGCGAACCGGTTGCGGGAGGGCTGAGAGAGTCGAAATTAAGTCGTCGTCGTTACTTAACTCTCTTATTTGGCTATCTAGCAGCAATCAGCATTCTAAGTGCGGTTTTTATATTTATTGTGCGTTTGGTTTATTCTGTCGATATTTTTGCGGTTTCCACGGAAATTTATAATATTGTTTACTATGTAGTGGCACTCATATTCTTTTTCATTTTTTGGCAGATGATTATGGTGACTTTATTTGGTATTTATTATTTAGCCGATAGAATGCATCGCCCCTAATCTTTGCTTGGTATCTTCTACAACCCACCCCCAGCGGTGGGTTTTCTTTTTCCCAAACTTGCTTATAATTCTCACTCCAATAACAATAAACCTATAA
>JAHLFF010000347.1 GCA_018883945.1 Candidatus Acinetobacter avistercoris | reverse complement strand
GGTGCAACGGGTGCTGAAACGATTGGTAAGGTCATTATTGCAGTTGATAAAGTTCTGGAAGAAGTTCAGCCAGAAGCTCTGCTGGTGTTAGGTGATACCAATAGCTGTATGGCAGTCATTCCTGCTAAGCGTCGTAAGATTCCAACATTCCATATGGAAGCGGGAAATCGCTGCTTTGATATGCGTGTGCCTGAAGAAATTAACCGTCGCATTGTCGATCATACTGCTGATATTAATTTAACTTATAGTACGATTGCGCGAGATTATTTGCTTGCAGAAGGTTTACCTGCAGATCAAGTGATTAAAACTGGCAGTCCAATGTTTGAAGTATTAAATCATTATAAGGCTAAAATTGAAGCATCAGATGTATTAGAGCGTCTGGGCTTAAAAGAACATCAATATTTTATTGTCAGTGCTCATCGTGAAGAAAATATTAACTCTGATCAAAACTTTTTAGATCTGGTTAAGATGCTGAATGCAGTGGCTGAGAAATATCAATATCCTGTGATTGTTTCAACGCACCCTCGTACCCGTAAGCGTATTGAAGAGCTAAATATTGAATTTCATCCACTTATTCAGTTATTAAAACCTCTTGGTTTTAGTGATTACAACAAGTTGCAGCTTTCTGCTAAAGCAACTTTGTCAGACAGCGGCACAATTAATGAAGAATCTTCAATTCTGAATTTCCCTGCCTTAAATTTACGTCAGGCGCATGAGCGTCCAGAAGGTATGGAAGAAGCCGCTGTGATGATGGTTGGTTTAACTGCCGAACGCATTTTGCAAGGTTTAGACATTCTGGATCATCAACCACGTGGCGAAGAACGCTTATTACGTTTAGTTGCTGACTATAGTATGCCAAATGTGAGTGAAAAAATTGTGCGTATTGTCTTAAGCTATACCGATTATGTGAATCGTGTAGTGTGGAAGGCATATTGATGAAAATTTTATTTATTACACAATATTTTAATCCTGAGCCTAGCTATAAAGATTTGAGATTTGTAGAGTCAATGTCAAAACTAGGGCATGAGTTAGAAGTTCTTACAGGTTTTCCAAATTTTCCACACGGAAAGCGTTATTCTGGGTATAAGCTAAAATTTTATGAACAAGAGATGCAGGGGGAAATAAAAGTTCATCGCGCCTATTTATATCCTGATCATAGTGACTCGGTGTGCAAAAGATTTTTGAATTATTTCAGCTTTTTCGTATCTGCAATAATTGTAGGGTTGTTTATTGTAAGGAAATTTGATGCGATTCATGTGGCAGCTACTCCTTTGAATGCTGGTTTAGTCGGCGTAATTTTAGGGAAGCTTTTTAATAAACCTGTGCTGAGTGATATACAAGATATATGGCCTGATTCTTTGTCAGCAACTGGAATGCTTAATAATAAAAAAATTTTGAAATGTGTTTCTTATTGTTGTAATTGGTCTTACAAAAATTCAAAAAAAATCACTGTAATATCAGAAGGTTTTAAAGATCTGCTAATTCAGCGCAATGTTCCGGAAAGTAAAATTGAAATTATTTATAATTGGTCTGAATTAGAGGGGATGGCTCCAACAGGTAATCATCAATTAAAATATTCAACCGATGTTTTTAATGTGACATTTGCTGGAAATATGGGCAAAGCTCAGGATTTATCAAATCTGATTTATGCAGCAGAAGTTCTTAGCAAAGAGCACCCTGAAATTATATTTAATTTTATTGGGGATGGTCTTGAAAAGGACAGTCTAGTTGATTTGGTGGTCAAGAAAAGTTTAAAGAATGTGATTTTTTATGATCGTGTAAGTAGCTCGGAGGTAATAAATTATCTAAAACAGTCAGATTGTTTATTGATTAGTTTAAAAAAAGATCCATTATTTGAAATTACAATACCTTCAAAAACACAAGCTTACTTGTCTTTGGGGAAACCTATAATAAGTACCGTTTTAGGTAATGCAGCAGATTTGATTGAAAGTGCCGAAGCTGGTTATATTGTTGAACCATCAAATCCTTATAAACTCGCTGAGACTATTCTTAGGATGTCACAGTTAAGCAAGTCAGAATTATATCAAAAAGGGTTAAGTTCAAAGGCTTTTTATGAGCGAAATTTATCAAAACAAGCAAGTTTAAATAAATTTTCTAGTGTTTTTGAAGCAATGAAGGATTGATGATGTTTTATAAACTTTATCTAAAACGATTTATAGATCTAGTCTTTGCAACGATTATCTTCATTTTATTAAGTCCAATATTCATGTTGGTAATGCTTGTTTTAAGTTCAGCTAATAAAGGGTCACCATTTTTCTTTCAATTACGCCCAGGTAAAAATGGAAAGATTTTTAAAATTATAAAATTTAAAACTATGAGTGATGCAAAAGATGAGTCTGAAAATTTATTACCAGATTTTCAGCGAATAACTAAGGTAGGTTCTTTTATAAGAAAGACTTCTTTAGATGAAATTCCTCAATTAATAAATGTAATAAAAGGAGATATGAGCATAGTGGGACCAAGACCACTATTAGTTGAATATTTGCCTTTGTATAGCGAAGAACAAGCATTAAGACATAATGTTCGCCCGGGCATGACTGGGTATGCACAAGTCAATGGACGTAATGCGATTAGTTGGGAAGAAAAGTTTAAGCTTGATACTTGGTATGTTGAGAATCAATCATTTTGGTTAGACTTTAAAATTATGTTAAAAACGGTCAAAAAAGTAATTGCTAAAGACGATATTAGTGCTGAGGGTGATGCAACAATGCCAAAATTTACGGGAAATTTGAAAAAATAAACATGAATATTTTAATCACTTCAGCAGGACAACGAGTTTCATTGGTACGTTCTTTCCAAACAGAACTAAAAAAGTATTTTGAAAATGGTCAGGTCTTCACTACTGATTTAAACCCTGTGTTAGCTCCTGCATGCCACGTTTCTGATCAAAGTTTTACTGTACCACGTGTCACAAGCCCTGAGTATATTGATCAATTATTGCACCTTTGCTTGAATAATCAGATTAAATTAGTTGTGCCAACGATTGATACAGAATTGTTAGTTTTAAGTGAAAATATTGAATATTTTAAACAACGAGGTATTCACTTATTGGTAAGCGACACTGAGCTAGTACAGCAATGCCGTGATAAACGTCAAATTAATCAGTTTTTTGAAAATCATGGAATTTGTATTCCTCAGCAATATGATTTAGACAGTTTACTGTTCCCTGTATTTGTAAAACCTTATGATGGCAGTTTAAGCAAAGGTATTTTCACTGCACATAGCACAGAAGACATTAAGCCTGAACATCATGCAGATCCAAAATTAATGTTTATGGAGTACATTGCGCCAGAGAATTACGATGAGTTCACCGTCGATTGTTACTATGATCAAGCTTCGGAATTGAAATGTGTGGTACCCCGTAAGCGTATTTTTGTTCGTGCGGGTGAAGTCAATAAAGGCGTGACTAAAAAAAATATTATTGTGACTGAGTTTAATCAGAAGTTAAAACATATACCAGGTGCACGTGGTTGTTTAACCATACAAGTATTCTTGCATAAAACTGAAGATAAAATTCTAGGGATTGAAATTAACCCACGTTTTGGTGGGGGGTATCCACTCAGTTATTTGGCTGGTGCTAACTATAGTCAATGGGCTATTAGAGAATATTTATTAAATCAAAAAATTGAAGAGTTTGCAGCATGGAGTGATAACTTGCTGATGCTACGCTATGATGCTGAGGTTTTGGTTCATAATTATGAAGGATGAAGTAATAGTATTTGATTTGGATGATACTTTATATAATGAAATTGATTTTTTGAAATCAGCTTTTAAAGAAATTTCTTTGTTGGTTGCAAGGGATAGATATCTAAAAACACACCAGAAAATGCTGGATTTATATTACTCAGGAAGTGATGTATTTGATTATATTGTGAATAATTACCCAGAGTATAAGAAAAGTGACTTGATTTTTCTTTATAGAAATCACTTTCCGACTATTCAGACCTTCGATGGAGTAGTTGAACTTTTAAATGAACTATCGAAAAATTATTATTTAGCAATTATTACAGATGGTAGGTCTATTACTCAAAGAAATAAAATTAAAGCTCTAAAATTAGAGGCTTTTATTGATGAATGTATTATCTCTGATGAGTTAGGTTCTGAAAAACCAGATATAAAGAACTTTGAAGTAATTCAAAATAAATTTAATTGTGAAAAATATACCTATGTTGCTGATAATGTCTTAAAAGACTTTATATCACCAAATAACCTTGGGTGGAGAACTATTGGTATACGTAATAATGGTTTTAATATTGTGAGACCTTGTATCAATTTAACTGTTAATTATCAACCTGATTTTTGGGTTGAAAATTTTAAAGATTTAAGTCGAGTTTTGTTGTAATGAAAATAGTATTATTATCTCGGGTGATTTTTTTGAGTGGTGTTACAACCCATTTAATTAGCTTATCTAAAGGATTGATTGAGAGAGGTCATCAAGTATATATAATGACTGCCGGCCCAGAAGATCAAGATTTGGAAGCTAATGTGAAATTATTCCAAGATCTTATTGATATTGGTGTAACTCCTATTATTCTTCCTTTCCCAAAAAAGAATAATAATAAATATACATATTTACTATCATTGCTTTACTCTTTAATATGCTGTAGGAAAGTTTTTGATAAATATAATTTTGATATTATTCATGTGCATACACCAATATTGTCATTTATTCCTAAAGTTTTAAAAAGAAAATTTGTTAGAACGATACATATTGCAGAACTAAATCTTTCTATTTTAGATTGTAAGGCTGATTTTGAAATAGCAATTAGTAAAGAGGTTTATAATGAGGCAATAAAGAAATATAACTATTCCGATTCGGCTATTGATTTGATTCATAATGGTGTTTCACACGGTTTCTATCAACCGAAAAAAAACTATAAAGAAATTTTAGATTTAAAAAAAAATTATAATATTAAAGAAGGAATTGTACTAGGTTTAGTTGGGACCATTCAATATAGAAAGGGACATGATATTCTTATCAATGCAATTTCATTATTACCAGATCATATTAAATCAAATGTGCATATTTTGTTTTTAGGCGATGGCGAAAAAGATCTTGTAATTAATTTACTTAAAGAAAAAAAGCTAAGCAAACAGTGTACTTTTCTATCATTTCAGGACCCTTTAAAAATCTATCCTTTAATTGATATTAAAGTACTCCCATCACGTCTAGAAGGTTTTCCTTTAGCTATAATTGAAGCCATGTTAATGGGTTGTTGTGTTATTCGATCGAATACTGAAGGTGCTACCGAGCAAATTACTCATGGTAAAACAGGTTTTATTTTTGAAAATGAAAACTATTCTGAATTATCAAATATTATTTTAGAACTAATTGAAAAAAAAGAATTAAGAAATCAAGTATCTCAAGCAGGTCAAACTTATGCTTTAGAGCATTTCATCAGTGATATTATGGTGAATAAAACTTTAACTGTGTATCAAAAGGCTTTAAGAGAAAATTAATATGTTAAACACTGCATTTGAACCATGGCCAAGTTTTACTCAGGAAGAAGCGGATGCGGTTTCCCAAGTTTTGTTGTCCAATAAAGTCAACTACTGGACCGGACAGGAATGTCGCGAGTTCGAAAAAGAATTTGCCCGGTTTGCAGAAACCCGGTATGCAGTGGCATTGGCCAATGGAACAGTAGCACTTGATGTCGCACTCAAGGCATTAGGTATTGGCGCAGGGGATGATGTGATTGTTACCTCACGTACCTTTCTGGCCTCGGCCAGCTCCATTGTAACAGCTGGGGCAAACCCGATCTTCGCCGATGTCGAACTGGACTCCCAAAATATCTCCCGCCGTACCATTGAAGCAGTCATCACACCCAATACCAAGGCTATTATCTGTGTTCATCTGGCAGGTTGGATGTGCGATATGGATCCGATCATGCAGTTGGCTGAAGAGAAAGACCTGTATGTAATCGAAGACTGTGCACAGGCGCATGGAGCAAAATATAAAGGCAAATCTGCCGGTTCAATCGGTCATGTCGCGGCCTGGTCCTTCTGTCAGGACAAGATTATGACGACAGGCGGCGAAGGCGGCATGGTCACCACCAATGATGAAACACTGTGGAAAAAAATGTGGTCCTATAAAGACCATGGCAAAAACTTTGACAGCATCTATAACAAGCAGCATCCACCAGGTTTCCGCTGGCTGCATGACTCCTTTGGCACCAACTGGCGCATGATGGAAATGCAGGGTGTGATCGGCCGTATCCAGCTGAAAAAAATGCCGGAATGGACTGCAAAACGCCTTGCCAATATGGAAAAAATTTATGCGGCATTTGCAGACAGTCCCTATTTTAGCGTCCATCGTCCATCCGATGATTATG
>JAHLFF010000346.1 GCA_018883945.1 Candidatus Acinetobacter avistercoris | reverse complement strand
TATATATTGTTCTTAAGCAAGGCGGAAAGTTAATAAAATAATTATGACCTATCTAGCCACGTGATTTAGGGTCAATTTTTATCTCTCCCAACCCTTGGTTGGGATTTTTGCCTGAGATTTCGCATAAGAGTTTTTATGTTAAATAGGGCTCTTTAACCCTATTTAATAAATATTATTTTAATGCATTCCCATCATTACCTTTAGGTATGAGCAAAGAATTTACATCTAATGCATCATATTCAATTTCAATAACAGCCAAGAAATGATTATTTAATACTCCTTGATGAGCAGCCCAAACTGGGAAGTACGGCTCTAGTTCTGGGAAATTACCTACACGATGAGCGTAAAAAAAGACAGCATTGGTTACCTGAAGATTTTGTAAAAGATGAGAAAAAGGAGGTTGTTGAAATACAACTTCAGTTTATTTAATAGCTAATATTTTCAGTAAAAGAAGCCTGGAATCCTGCCAGGCTTCTTTTGTATGTGAGATAAAATATTTAGAAGCTAATTTGAATGTTAACTTTATCGACTTCAATACCTGCTGCATGAGCAATCATTTCTTTTGCTTCAGCAATAATTTCAGATAATTCTTTCGTTTCATCTAAATTATCCGATTCATTATTTACCTCAGAAATATCTAAATCTTTTTCAGCATTAGGATTTGCCTTAAGGTGACCGAATTTGATAATTGATTAAGGGTTATTCTCAAACCATGAATTAGTGGTAGTTATACAATGTTGACAACGCATATCTTGCTCTAAATAAGCACGTAATAAGCTATCTTCGTCAATCAAGCCATTACCTAAACATGATCCCTCTTCTCCAATCATTCCATCGCAGCATACATCCTTGATTAAAGGCTCAATTGCAGTTTCATAGTGGAATTTTTGGTTAGGACTCATTTTGCTATAGTTATCGTCATGTGCTACTAAAAATTTAGCCACTCCAATACTAGCATCTGTATTCTTAATTCCATTTTCTTCTGCAAGATCAATAATATATTCTTCGCAACTATCTATAATATGTTGTAAAACAGCAACTTGATGTGAGCTTAGCATAAGTTACCTTCTACTCTTCTGAAATATGTTTTTCACATAGGGCACATTCTTCCCCATAAGCAGAGTCGTAACTGCCGTTAATATGAACTATAGGAGACTCTTCGGAATTAGAATGTTGTTGAATACATTCTTCACAGACATTTTTTTGAGGATATTGGTCATCGGTACGATCTGCTGAGAGATCTCCCCATAAAGTACAAAGTTGCATATTTTCTTTTTTCCTATATTAATGTTTCAGTAATTTTGATGCGTTTTAAATAGGCCCAGTCAATGACTGGGCTCCTATCGAGCTAAAATTTATTCGAATAATTCACTATTTACTGGAGTATGACGGCTTGGTAAATTCAACTGATATCTGATCATGTCACCAATGATTGGATAAATATCATTATGTTTAGCACCAAAACGCATTAAACCAGCATTTAATGAGCCTAGATCTCGGTTACCACTTTCTTCATCCGGCAAGTAAAGATCGGCTCCAGGGAATAAATGTGATCTGGTTTCCTCGGACATTTCGTAATATTGCCAAATTTTATTAGAGTGAGAAAAGTCTAACGTACTGATCCCTTCCAATAAGTTTTGGTAATAAGTTTCTGATTTTGGTGATAATTTTCTTGAAAATTTAAAATCATAAACCAACTTAGCTAGGGCTTTTAGTACGACAGGCTGCATAGCTACTGTTTTTTCTTTACCTTTTTCTTCACCAAAACCATCAATTGATTTGATACTTTCCCAAAATTGTTTAGCAACTGGGAACTTTTCTTTGACATCTTGAGTTGCCGTAGAAATGTTTGTTTTATTTAAGAACAAAATGGCATTAATTGCAGACATATCTTTTAATAAGACACTACCATCATCTTTTGACCAATCTTTCTGCTCCACTTCTGAAACTTTAATATTTAGTTGTTCGATAATTTGCTCTTTGATAAACAAATTAATAGGGTTTGAACTATCAAATTTTAAAGCTAAATTCTTATCAACTTTCTTACCTAAATTATTTAAATCATGAAATAGTTGACGTTCTTCATCGATATTAAGTCCCAAATGTACTTCTACAGATACAGATGCAAACGTTCGACTACTCTCTGATATTGTCTGCCATGCTTGAAGTTCCTCAGGGGTTAAATCAATATGTCCATCTAAAGGTGCGTAAATACCTTTTTTCTTTGGATATGCGTGATGGCGAAGCAAATAATCCAAAAACTCAAAAACTATGCGCATTCCTTCACGACGGTGCTGACCATCAACGACCCATAAAATATTGTTTTGAGCTAAATAAACTTTGAAGCAAGCAGTCGATAAATCATCTTTTGAAAGAACACGTTCAGCTCTTAGCGATCCACCGCGGGGGCCAATCCCGCGAATATTAGCAACTAATGGTTGTATCGATAAATAAGGCTGTCGACCAAGCTCTTCCTGAATGAGGTTTAGAGCAGGGATAGGTGGTTGCTTTGATAATTCTCGAAAGTAAATCGCGGAAGAAGTTAAGCCTTTCAATATATATACAGCTAATTTTTGGGCATGTGCTTGATCTAACTTACGTTGTGAAACCTCAATACCCTCTCGAAATTGTTCATTAGCAACTTCTGAAATATTGAAAAACTCTTTCATTGGTACTTGTAAAAGAAAAACACGTTCGCCTAAGTTATGGCCAATAAAAACATTGTAATCCTGCTCATTTCCGTTACTAGCAGTCAATAAATCATCTAAAGAGCCAGTTGTTAATGGGCTTGGTAGATTATCTTCAATCATCATCATCTCAATTATAAAGGCATTTCTGTTGGTGGAAATAATACACCTGGATTTCAGAAAATCAACCCTGG
>JAHLFF010000345.1 GCA_018883945.1 Candidatus Acinetobacter avistercoris | reverse complement strand
TTTTAGAGCAGCACTTTCCGAGTTAATTGTTTATGCATCAAGATATTTCTTCACGTCGTATTCAAGCTTTAAATCCTGCTTTAGCTAACCAAATTGCTGCAGGAGAGGTAATTGAACGTCCTTCATCTGTGGTCAAGGAGTTGTTAGAGAACTCAATTGATGCAGGTGCTACAGAACTCATCATTCGTGTTGAGCAGGGCGGCAGTACGTTAATTGAAATCATCGACAATGGTCGAGGAATTCATGCTGAAGATTTAGCACTGGCAGTTATGCGGCATGCAACCAGCAAAATTCAAAATGCGGATGATTTACATGCCATTATGAGTTTGGGTTTTCGCGGGGAAGCGTTGGCCTCTATTGCTGCAGTATCGCGTTTAAGTTTAGCCAGTAGTCGTGATGAAACAGGAATAGGATATCAAGTTGAAGTCAATGGCACTGCTTTTGATCATCAAGAAATTCAACCTGTACCTTTACAACGTGGTACACACATACGCGTACAGGATTTATTTTTTAATGTTCCTGCAAGACGAAAGTTCTTAAAAAAACCAACAACTGAGTTTGGCCACATTGAAGAGATTGTGCGTCGCTTGGCTTTAACGCATTTTGATATTCGTTTTGTGTTAGAGCATAACGGCAGTATTCGTTTAAATTTACCTATAGCTGATAGTGGTGAGTTAAGATTTCAACGTGTGCAGCAACTGCTTGGACGCCAGTTCCCCGAAAATGCGTATTGGATTGATGCAGACAGTATTAATATGCGTCTTTCAGGCTGGTTAGGTCATCCTTCAGATGCCCGCTCACAAGGTGATTTACAGTATGTTTATGTGAATGGTCGTATCGTTAAAGATAAAACGATTTCTCATGCCTTGCGTATGGCCTATGACGGCATTTTGCATGGGCATCAGCATTCTGCATATTTGCTTTTTCTTGAAGTTGATCCCGAAAATATTGATGTGAATGTACATCCTACAAAACATGAAATAAGATTTTTAAATCAGCGTGAAGTGCACGAGTTTGTACGTCATTATGCAAAGGCTACGCTTGCGAAATTCCAAACGGCGAGTGCTGAACTATCTCAAGCCATGAAACAGAATGAGCTTAATGAGGAAAATAATTCGCAACCACAACCACAATCACAATCACAACCACGCTATCAAGAACAATTCCAGCTGCATAAAAACATCAACACAAATCAGGCTGATATTGCTGCTGCATCAATTGGAGCGACATCAACTGAAAATATGTCAAATGCAGATTTACTTTCAGATTTTAATTCAAGCCGTCCTCAAAGTATTCAATATAAAGCACCGAGCAATTTTAATTCTTCTGCTCAAATGAATAATGCATTGAAAAGTTATCTAGCACCGTTGAATGATCAGAATAATATTCAACATCTCAGTGCTGAGCATGAGCCTCGTTCAGAGTTTAAAGAACAAAACGCTACGAAGACATCGCAAGCGCCACAAATGGATGAGTATCCTTTAGGTATTGCTATTGCGCAGTTACATGGCATCTATATTTTGGCGCAAAATACCGAAGGTTTGATCATTGTTGATATGCATGCCGCACATGAGCGAATTTTATTACAGCAAATGAAATCTGCTTGGGATACACCAGATTTTTGGATTTCGCAGCAGTTACTAATTCCTAAAGTAATTTCGATTACACGTATGCAAGCAACTCGTCTTGATGAGTTGAAACCACAGTTAGATCGTCTAGGTTTAGATATAGATCAGTATGGCGATGAGCAAGTGATTATTCGTGGTGTGCCTGCAATTTTACATAAAGCAGATTTTGCATCATTAATACCTGAATTATTAAATGATTTAGATCCTAGTGATGAAGCTCAGATTTTATTAAAGAAACGAGATCAGATTTTATCTGGAATAGCCTGTCACGGTGCAGTTCGTGCGCATAGATTGTTAAGCTTATCTGAAATGAATGCACTTTTACGTCAGATGGAACAAACAGAGTTTGCGAGTCAGTGTAATCATGGGCGTCCTACGTGGCGTGCCTTTCCGCTCAATCAATTAGATAAATTATTTGCTCGAGGAGAGTAGTCGTACATGTCAATTCAAATGCCTGTTATTAATCTAATGGGGCCAACTGCAAGCGGTAAAACCGCTTTGGCATGTGAACTTTATGAGCGTGGTGGCTTTGAAATCATTTCTGTTGATTCAGCTTTGATCTATAAAGATATGGATATTGGTTCCGCAAAACCATCAAAAGAAGAGCAAAAAAAGTATCCACATCACTTGATTGATATCATTTCTCCTCTAGAAGTCTATTCGGCTGCTCAATTTGTTAATGATGCTTCGTATTTAATCGATGAAATTCATGCGCGTGGTAAAACTCCCATTTTGGTCGGGGGTACAATGTTGTATTTTAAAGCATTGCTTGAAGGACTTGCGAGCAACTTGCCAAATGCAGATGAAGCTATACGTCAGCAGATAGAAGCCGAAGCATTAGAAATGGGTTGGGAAGGTGTGCATAACGAGTTAAAACGTGTAGATTCTGTCTCAGGTGAGAAATTTAACGTTAGCGATCGACAACGTATTATTCGAGCACTAGAAGTTTATCGAATCACGGGTCAACCCATTTCAAAATTGCAAGCCGAGCAACCAAAACAAACATCTTATCGTTACAATTTTTACAATTATGCTTTGATGCCTGATCGATTAGAATTGCACAAAAGAATCGAACAAAGATTAAAAATTATGTGGGATATCGGTTTTTTAAATGAGGTCGAGAACTTGATTGAAAAATACGATTTAAACGAAAATTTACCCTCAGCTCGTACCGTCGGTTACCGCCAAGCTTTAGAATTTCTTAAAAATAGTGATAGAAGTCACAATTCAAAACTTGAAATGGAGGATCGATGTTTATTTGCGACACGACAACTTGCTAAACGTCAATACACTTGGTTACGATCTTTGCAAGAAGTGCACATTTTTAGAACCTATCTATCGATAAAGCAAGCTCAAGAAGACTTGCGAAACTTATATGGATAAAGCAAAATTTACCTACTGTCTTTTTTATAAATTTTAATTGAAAAATAAAGACAGCTTTTGCGCTGATTTTAAATTTTTGGAGTATAAAATGTCTAAAGGTCAAACTTTACAAGATCCGTTCTTAAATTCTCTCCGTAAAGAACGTATTCCTGTTTCTATCTTTTTAGTGAACGGTATTAAATTACAAGGTCATATTGAATCTTTTGACCAATACGTTGTTCTTTTAAAGAACACTGTAAGCCAAATGGTTTACAAACATGCAATTTCAACAGTTGTTCCTGCACGTAACCCACGTCCTGCTGGTGCTCCTGCTGGCGCTCCTGCTGCTGGTCAAGGTGGTTTCGGCGGCGCTCCACAAGGTGGCTTCGGTGGTCAAGGTGGCTTCGGCGGTCAAGGCGGCTTCGGTGGCGCTCCACAAGGCGGCTTCGGTGGTCAAGGTGGTTTTGGCGCTCAAGGTGGTTTTGGTGGTAATCAAGGCGGCTTTGGTGGCAACCAAGGCGGCTTCGGTGGCGCTCCACAAGGTGGATTTGGTGGTCAAGGTGGTTTTGGTACACCTTCAACGCCAAGCTTTGATGGTGAAACTAAATTTGATGATGCTCAAGACGACGAAGATAATCGTTAATTGATCATGTGAAAAAGGTGTCTTAGGACACCTTTTTTT
>JAHLFF010000344.1 GCA_018883945.1 Candidatus Acinetobacter avistercoris | reverse complement strand
AACATGGAATTGAGTAAAAGTGACTTATGAAAGAGGTCTAGTATAAACTTCTTTCTTTTTTGCATTTAAAGATTTTATTTTTATAAAATTGACATAAAAAAGATTATATTAATTTTAAATCTATAATCGGTTTTTTTTAAATTAATATCTCTATTTTAAATAAATATTTTTCATAATTTTGCTGTATCTAGAATATTGTGATAAGACCAACTTTTAACGTATAAAAATATACCTTTAAAGAAGAAACTTTTAAATTGTAGTGTGTTTTAATCTTTAGTTGGCACATTTTAAGGATAAGAGAATGTCACATTACAATTTAATGATAAAAAATAAGTTATTATGGTTGAGTCTATCTGGATTATTATTAAGTGGGTGTAATAATGATAATACTAATGACCAAGTAAAAGACTCGTCAACATCCTGTACTCCTGAATATCTTAGTAAGAGTTTTTCTGATAACAGCTATCAAGTTTTAAGTACACATTATTTTGAAAAAGGTGAACTTCTTAAATTAAGTGGGAATACAACATCAACTCTCTCAGCATCAAATAATGTCTGTGTAGCTAAGATATTGGTTGGACCAGAGACTAATCCTCAAGATAAAGGGCAACCTTCTTATTCAGAGGGAATAGGAGTTGAGGTATGGCTACCTGATCAAACCAACTGGAACAAACGAATCCATGTAAAAGGCGGTGGTGGATGGGCTGGTGGAAATCATCGTAACAAAGACGTCCTTGTCGGTATTAATGTTGGTTCCATGGGTTCGGCTGCCGATACAGCAATGGTAGAAGGTGCCGTATCAGCAACAACAGATACTGGCCATAGTATCACTAATGGTTCGTTTGCAATGAATGCGGATGGATCTGTTAATACAGAACTTTGGAAGGACTTTGCAGAACGCGGAATACACGAAATGGCTGTTGTTTCAAAAAAACTCACCCGACAATATTATGGTGAGGATGCAAAATACAGTTATTGGAATGGATATTCAACAGGTGGACGACAAGGCTTAAAGGAAGCACAAGTTAACCCTCAAGATTTTGATGGTATATTAGCTGGAGCACCTGCAATTAATTGGACCCGATTTATTACTGCAGAACTTTACCCACAAGTGGTTATGCAACGCGATTTAAATGGTAAATTAATTACAAATGAACAGCTTACTCGTGTTTCAAATCAGGCTAATACCTCTTGTGGATTGATAAACGGTCAGGCCTATGGATATCTGATTGATCCAAGTAGTTGCACATATGATCCAACAAAAGATACGTCGATTTTATGTGAAAGTAATCTAAGTGAGAGTTGTCTTACTTTAATTCAAGCTCAAGCCATCAATAAAATATGGTATGGACAAACAGAAGATGGTTCTGTACCTGATCCTGCTTTAGACAATGGCTTTAATCTAAACTTAAGTGCAAAACAAAACTGGTTCGGCTTGACACGTGGAACTAATTTATCGAGCTTAGCTGGAACTACTCCATTCTCGACTTCAAGTGACTTAGTTGCATTAATTGCTAACGACAGTCGAATTGCACAAGAGAATTTTATTAATAAGATCAGTAATGGTATGAATGAGTGGAAACTACTAAGTTATTCAGACCTCAATCAGGTTCAACAAAAAGGACTTGCTTTACAAGAACAATTTTCGAATATCAATACAGATCAAACAGATCTTTCCGAATTTAATCAGGATGGCCGTAAATTAATTATTTACCATGGTTTATCTGATGTGTTAATTATGCCACAAGGTACATTACGCTATATCTCACAATTGAATGAGAAAATGGGAGAAACTAATGTCTCTTCATTTATGAAAGCATATTTCATTCCAGGTATGGGACATTCTTTCTCGAACGGAACCTCAAATATAAATGCTAACGTTGCATTACCGAGCAATCAAGATCTCTACCAAGCCTTAACAGATTGGGTAGAAAAAGGAATTCAACCCTCTACACTAACTGCCTATTCAGAAACAAAAGATAGGAGCTTACCAATTTGCGTTCATCCACAAAAAATTCGCTATAACTCTGGTAATGTTAATAGTGCTAACAGCTATAGCTGTATTTAATCTTAATTGAATTAAGTTCAATCTTTGCCAGACTTTAAAATGAATTTAATCAGGATTATACAAAAAGCCTAGATCTACTCTAGGCTTTTTGTTGTTATTAGTTTTCATTATTTCAAAAATGATGATTAGTGTCAGCAGTGATCCCAAAAGATTTCCTCCATGCTTGAGGACTAGTGCCGTATTTTTCACGAAAATTCTTTCTAAATGAAACAGTATGATTAAACCCAGAAAGCTCAGCTATCTTCTCGATAGACAAATTTGTGGTTTCTAATAATTCACAACTTAATCTGATTCTTTCAGTATTTAGCCAATCTACTAACGTCAGTCCTGTCGCTTTCTTAAAATGCCGTGTAAAGGTTCTCCGTGTCATATGTGCGCGTTCAGCTAAATCTTCGATAGGATGTTGTATAGATAAGTTCTTTCTTAAAAAATCCAGTAATAGATTAATCTGAGCATCTTGACTCGATTTTGCTACAGGCTGCTCAATAAACTGAGCTTGTCCACCTTCACGATGAGGTGGAACCACCATTACTCTAGAGACTTTATTGGCAATTTGTGCATCATAAATTTCACGTACTAAATATAAACAGCAATCCAAAGCTGCGCCTGTTCCTGCTGAAGTTACGACTTTTTGGTCTTCTACATACAGAGCATCACGATCGAGATGAATTTGTGGAAAACGTTCACTAAAATCTTGTTCAGCCATCCAGTGTGTGGCTGCTTTTTTATGATCGAGTAATCCTGCATATGCTAATGCATAAGTCCCATAGCATAATCCCACTATCCTAATACCTGTTTGATAAGCCTGATTTAATGCTTGAATAAGGAGTTGTTCAGGCTTGGTATCAAAATTATCCCATCCAGGAATAATAATAAGATCTGACTCTTTCATCAGTTCGATTCCGCCATCAGGAATAATCATGAAGGATTGGTCAGTGTTCACTGGCTGACCATCTAAAGAAAATATTTTTAAATCAAATAGGGGCTTATCCTCAATTTTAATATTGAAAATAATGTGAGGAATTGAGAAGTGAAATGGATTTATATTGTTATAAACGAACATGCCAATAACAGGTATAGCCATTCAATTAAGCTCTCTAAAAATAATGAATATAACATTTTGTCCCAATAGTTTCGATGATTGTCTTTAAGGACAGTTTTCTTAATCTATGAACTCTCTCATGATGTCCGTAATACTCAATATTTGGATTTGGAATATGAATAAATTTTTAAGTAGCTCTGTTATTGCAATTTCTTTAGCAATGGCTTCAGTCAATTTATATGCAAATGATCAGGTGGTTGAACGAGATACTTCTAAAGTTACACATATACAAGAAATTCGTAATGCAACGATTAAAGTCACCTATGCTGATACAACCTTTTTAATTGACCCCATGTTTGCTAAAAAAGGCTTCTATGCAGGTTTTCCTAATAGTCATCGTAGTTATTTACGCAATCCATTGGTTGATTTACCCATTAAGCCTGAAACCATATTACATGATGTGGATGCGGTGATTGTGACACATACTCATTTAGATCATTGGGATGATGCAGCACAAGCCACTATTCCTAAAAATATGCCGTTGTTTGTACAAAATAAACAAGACCAAAAAGTGATCCAGTCACAGGGTTTTAAAGATGTTCGTGTATTAACTGAAACCACATTCCAAGGTGTTAAATTAACTAAAACCGGTGGTCAACACGGTACTGATGAAATGTATCGTAATGCGGAGCTCAAAGCGGGTTTAGGTGAAGCAATGGGTATGATTTTTGAAGCAGCAGGTCATGAAACCGTTTATGTTGCAGGAGATACGATTTGGCGCCCTGAAGTTGATCAAGCCATTCAAAAATTTAAACCTGATGTCATTGTATTAAATACAGGAAATGCATTGCTTGATGGGTTTAAAGAGTCAATTATTATGGGTAAAGAAGATACTTACCATGCTGTTCAAAAAGCACCAATGGCTAAAATTGTTGCAGTACATATGGATGCCATTAATCATATGTCTTTAACACGTGCTCAGCTTGCGGAGTATGTGAAAATCAAAGGGATTCAAGAAAAAGTATTGATTCCAATCGATGGTGCAACACTTTCTTTCTAAAATAACGTTTTAAAGGAGTGGAATAATTCCATTTCTTGAGAATAAAATTCTTTCAAAACGCATTATTCACACCACACACTCATCGTGAGTATTCCCTCATCCTAACCTTCTCCCAAAGGGAGAAGGGATTTTTACAAATTAATTTGTTGCTAATTAATGATCAGCTAAAAAAATATTGATTAAATAAATAAAGGAAATGTTATGTCAAAATCAGCTTTATTGGTTATCGATTTACAAAATGAATATCTACCTACAGGTAAATTACCCTTGGTAAATATTGAACGGGTTGTTGC
>JAHLFF010000343.1 GCA_018883945.1 Candidatus Acinetobacter avistercoris | reverse complement strand
TGGTTAAGGAGTAACACCCCGCTCTTACAAATTGATGAGCAATCAATACTTATTCATCAAGAAGCTAAAAGGACAAAGCCTCTTGATGAAGGGTCAAGGGAAATCAAAATTCTAGAAAAGTCTTAACTGTTTTTTTTCAATAATTGTCTCTGCTTTATCAAGGCATTCAATCATCTGATTAGCGACAGCCTCTATTACTTTTACACAAACTGAATTACCAAATTGCTTATAAATTTGCCCATGAGATACGGCATCCACGATATAGTCTTCAGGGAATCCTTGAAGGCGTGCACATTCTCTAGGTGTTAATTTACGTGGATTTTTACCCAGCTCTTCTTGAGAAATTAAAATTTCTGAACCATCTTTATAGTATCTAGCACTTAAAGTATTAGTGTATGGTGCATCTGGAGTATAAAGAGTATAACCAAAACCGTTACCTTTGACTCCATGCTCTTCTTTGCGTCGTTGATGACCTTCCCACAACTTATTAGATATTGTATAACAATCTTCACTAGGTTTAATTTTAGATAAATCTTCTAAAATATTACCTAATCTAGTTTCAGTTTTCGGTGGTGTAGGCCAGCTGAATAACTCATCAAAATTACAGCCGTCACTGAAATAATTTTTGTCAAACCCTACTAGAAAGATTCGTTCACGATTTTGAGGAACTCCAAAGTCTGCTGCTCTTAAAACTTTAACATCTACCCAATAGTTCAATTTTTCTGATAAAGCTTTCCGTGTATCATCGGATAGAGAAACATCTTCATTTAATTCTTCATTAAATTCGCCCCTTAAAATATCAAGAATTGTTTGTAAGGTCCTACCTTTATCATGTCCTTGTAATTGTTTTACATTTTCAAGCAGAAATGCTTTAGGCTTTTTTTCAACTAAAATACGCTGAATCTCAGAAAACATAGTTCCACGAGTATCCTGAAATCCCTGACGTTTTCCAGCCTGAGAAAAGGCTTGACAAGGAAATCCCCCTAACAATATGTCATGGTCAGGAATATCAGCTGACTTAATTTGAGTAATATCACCCGATGGAAGATCCCCATAATTCGCAGCATATGTTTTTTGTGCAAATTTATCCCATTCAGAACTAAATACACATTTTCCACCTAGTTTCTGGAAAGGAAAACGAATACCTCCAATACCTGCGAATAAATCAATAAAAGTAAATTTGAATGAGGCATCTTCAGCCATTTTATAAGGAGCTTCATCAGTTAAAGACAGAATTTTTTCCCACTTTGCTTTAGTGGGTACATGCTCTCCGCTTTCCCAACCTCTGACGGTTCTTTCTCCATGCTCTTTCATATCCAATAATAAAGCGAATTCCGTTAAGGACAAACCCATATTATTTCTTTTCTGTGTGATATAAGATGCTTTATCTAAATCTTGGTATTTCACAATAACTTATCCGCTTTTTGACCCGGTTAATTTAAGCATTTAATCAATAAAAAAGCAATGATAAAGGGTTAATAATGATCCATACAATTAATGATCTAATTCATCAAACTGACACTTATACCAGTGAAATGACACTTTTAGCTTTAGCTGCGTCTCCAACGCTTAGATTTTCAAATACAGGACGTCGAGGCGATAAAAAATACTTTGATATTTCAGTAGTAGCATTGCATCAAACACTTATCGATATTAAAAATCACTTAACTGAATTTTCAAGTATTGCAACTTACACCGAAGCAGACTGGAGGAATAATTTTGCTCAATATCTAACAGATCCTGCTATTAACGCCATATCAACTGTTCAAACATTACCTTTATATACAGTCATAAATAAAGTCCTTTGTGCTACCAACAATTTAGAATTTGAGGCAAAAACATTGCCTTTAAATGAGACAAACCTAGATAATGCAATCAGCTTTTTAAGCAACCAAATAAGCGTAACCGCTCCTATCAAAAACACTATTTCATATGTGCGTAAAATCGTCTCAACCAGCTCTACGCCAAACGAGCATACTGGTCAAAATATTATTTATTACGGAGCTCCTGGTACCGGAAAAAGTCACGAGATTGATAAAAAAACAAACCCATTAAATTCAATTCGTACAGTCTTCCATCCTGATACCCAATATAGTGATTTTGTCGGATGTTTAAGACCATCCATGGGTGCTATCGGAATTGAATACAGTTATAAACACGGACCATTTATAGAAGCTCTTGTTAGAGCATTAAATGACCAATACCATCATTATTATTTAATTATTGAAGAAATTAACCGTGCTCCTGCTGCTGCGGTATTCGGTGAAATATTCCAGTTATTGGACCGAAATGCACAGGGACGAAGTAAATATACAATTGATATCAATGATAACGACTTGCTAACCTTACTTAATTTAGAACTCACTGAACCTTTAACTAATAATAAGTTATTCATTCCAGAGAATTTAAGTATTTATGCAACGATGAATAGTAGTGATCAAGCAGTAATGCCCTTGGATACAGCATTCAAACGACGCTGGAAATTTAAATATAAACCATTGGACTTCACAGAATGTCCTGCTGGGACGATTACTTTCCAGACTAAAAATGGACAAGAAGCTATTCAATGGCGGGACTTGGCAGAAATCATTAAC
>JAHLFF010000342.1 GCA_018883945.1 Candidatus Acinetobacter avistercoris | reverse complement strand
GTATCAACGTGTAGACTTGCCCGACCGCCAGTGGCCGAACAATGAAATTAATAAAGCGCCAATCTGGATGAGTACCGACCTGCGTGATGGTAACCAAGCGATTTTCGAGCCTATGGACATCGAACAAAAGTTCAAAATGTTCCAAATGTTGGTGAAGATCGGTTTTAAACATATTGAAATCGGCTTCCCTTCTGCATCACAAATTGATTTTGATTTCACACGTAAATTGATCGAAGAAAATCATATCCCTGAAGATGTTTATATTGAAGTTTTGGTACAAGCCCGTGATCATTTGATTCAACGTACGTTTGAATCTTTGGAAGGTGCTAAACGCGCTATTGTGCATATTTACAACTCGAATTCACCGACTTTCCGTGACAAAGTATTGAATGTTGATGTCGCTGGTGCGAAGAAACTTGCGATGAATGCTGCTGAAAAAGTTAAAGAATATGCAGCACAATATCCAAATACTGAATGGGTTTTCCAGTACAGCCCAGAATGCTTTACTGCCACAGAACTTGAAGTTGCAAAAGATGTTTGTGATGCAGTTACCGAGATTTGGGAAGCATCTCCAACCAACAAAGTCATTTTAAACTTGCCTGCAACTGTTGAAGTTTCAGGTCCACATGTCTATGCAGATCAAATTGAATGGATGCATCGCAACTTACAACGTCGTGATGGAGTCATCATTTCAGTGCATTGTCATAACGATCGTGGCTGTGGTATCGCAGCATCTGAACTTGCGATGATGGCGGGTGCAGATCGTGTAGAAGGTTGTGTATTCGGAAATGGTGAACGTACAGGTAATGTCGACGTTGCGGCAATTGCTTTGAATATGTACACCCAAGGTGTTGCGCCTGAACTTGATTTTTCAAATATCAATGAAATCATTGCCACGATTGAAGAATGTACAGGTTTACCGGTTCATCCACGCCATCCATATGCAGGTGATTTGGTCTTTACAGCATTCTCAGGTTCACACCAAGATGCGATCAAAAAAGGTTTCGAGTTCCAAAAGAACCAAGAAATGTGGGATATGCCTTACTTACCAATCGATCCTAAAGATTTAGGTCGTGACTATGACGCAGTTATTCGAGTCAATTCACAGTCAGGTAAAGGTGGGATTTCATACTTATTGGAGTCGAACTATAACGTTGTTTTACCGCGTCGCTTACAAATTGAGTTTTCTCAATCTGTTCAACAAGTCACGGATGAACAAGCCAAAGAAGTGACCGCACAAGATATTTGGGCATTGTTTAATGAACAATACGTAAATACTAAACATGGTTTTTACAATGTTCAAAACTATCGTTTATCAGATGAGAATGGCAACCAAGTCATTACTTTAGATATTGAAATCGATGGTGAAGTACAGCAATTACGCGGTGCAGGTAATGGACCTATTTCAGCCGTGTTAAATGCTCTTCAATTGCCTATAGATGTTTTAAACTATGAAGAGCGCAGTATCAGTTCTGGTGCGAATGCAAAAGCTTTGGCTTTGGTAGAACTTCAAGTGAAAGGTACAGGCAAGTCAGCATTTGGAGCGGGTGTACATGACAATATTGTCACCTCTTCCATTGATGCCATTATTGCGAGTGCCAACCGCTTAATCGCACAAGGCGTACTTAGCACAGAGCAACGTGTGGGTGCTGCTGTATAAGCAATTGCGATTGTAATAACATTAAAATGACTTTAGAAGGATACCCGCAAGTGGTATCCTTTTGTTTATTCATACTAAAGATTTAAGGCGAATCCATCCTGTGTCTTTTCCAGCTGACTCCGTGGGCTTAGTAACCCCGCAAAAAATTCAATTTGAAGAACCACTCGCATTAGAATGTGGTCGAATTCTCCCTCGTTTCGATATCATGATCGAAACCTACGGTACGCTTAATGCGGACAAATCCAATGCCATTCTCATTTGTCATGCCCTGTCTGGGCATCATCATGCTGCAGGTTATCATCATGAAGATGATAAAAAAGTGGGCTGGTGGGATGCTTGTATTGGGCCAGGTAAAGCCATAGATACATCAAAGTTTTTTGTGGTGGCGCTCAACAATATTGGCGGTTGTAGCGGTTCGACGGGTCCAACCTCTCCAAACCCTGAAAATGAAAACCGTCCTTATGGTCCAGATTTCCCACTCGTCACTGTTCGTGATTGGGTTAAAACTCAGGTCATGCTCTCAGATCGTTTAGAAATTGAAACTTGGTATTCTGTAATTGGCGGATCGCTTGGTGGTATGCAAGCTTTACAATGGTCTGTCGATTATCCTGATCGTTTAAAAAACTGTGTGATCATTGCAAGTGCGCCAAAACTTTCTGCCCAAAACATTGCATTTAATGAAGTGGCACGTCAATCCATCTTGTCTGATCCAGATTTTCATCATGGGCG
This sequence comes from Candidatus Acinetobacter avistercoris, assembly GCA_018883945.1. GTDB lineage: Bacteria > Pseudomonadota > Gammaproteobacteria > Pseudomonadales > Moraxellaceae > Acinetobacter > Acinetobacter avistercoris. The sequence continues at coordinate 19,715 of JAHLFF010000342.1, read as the reverse complement.
TTATTTGGAAAATGATAGCTATCCAAAACGTGGCTTGATTTTGGCGCGTATGGTTGGTCATATCACCTATTTATCTGAAGAAGCCATGAAGCAAAAATTTGGCCGTGACTTAAAATCAGGTAAATTCATGTATGGTTTTGATGTTGAGTTTCAGGTTGAAAGTTATTTGCGCTATCAAGGTGAACAGTTCAGTCGTAACTTTGACGCCAACACTTACTTGATTATGACCAAGGCCTTGGATTATTTCGATCCCGCACGTGAATATGAACTTTCATTGACCAAGGCAATGGCCAATACCAAATGTCGTTTCTTGGTCATTTCATTTACCACAGATTGGCGCTTTACCCCTCAGCGCTCACAAGAAATCGTGGATGCACTCATCACTTGCCAAAAACCTGTTAGTTATATAGATGTCGATGCAGAACAAGGACATGATTCCTTCTTGTTCCCTATTCCTATGTATGTCAAAACCCTGAGAGCCTTCTTGGGTGGTCCTGAACATTTGCAAACTACAGCTCAGGAGACAGTTTAATGCGTATTGACCAACAATTAGCAGAAAAATGGATTGCACCAGGTTCTAGCGTGCTAGATTTGGGCTGTGGTGACGGCGAATTATTGTCGCAAATGAGTAAAAAACACCAAATTCGGGCGTATGGACTCGAAATTGATCAAGAAAAGATTGCAATTGCCGTCAGTCGCGGGTTAAATATCATTCAACAAGACTTGAACCTCGGTTTGGGACGCTTTGCCGACCAGTCGTTTGACTATGTGGTTATGGCACAAGCTTTGCAAGCTGTAGATGCGCCCGATGTGCTTTTACGCGATATGGTGCGTGTTGGGAAGCAAGCCATTATTACTTTTCCTAACTTTGCCTACTGGAAGACTCGCTCTTTCTTAGCAATCAAAGGAAAGATGCCAGTTTCTGAAGCATTGCCGTATATGTGGTATAACACTCCAAATATCCACCTATGCACTTTTCGCGATTTTGAAGCACTGTGTGCTGAAAATCAGATTAAAATTATTGACCGACTTGCCGTGAATGGAAATCAACAAGGAAGCTTACTCAGTAAGCACCTTCCGAATTTGTTTGGTGAAGTCGCTATTTATCGAGTGAGCGCTCTATGAAAAAACTAATATTAGGCAGTACATTATGTTTGGGGTTATTCAGCCTTCAAGTACATGCAGACTATGTACCACAACAACAGTCAACAGCGGCTCAAGCAGCACAGTACTCACTCATGTCTGTAGCGGATTTGCAAAAAGCAGCCAAAGCGGGTCAGCCTGCTGCGCAGTTCTATCTTGCTAATCACTATCAGCAAGGTAAAGAAATTGGTAAAGATCTAAAACAAGCGTTTACATGGTTTAAAGCAGCTGCGGATCAAGGCATTTCATCTGCCCAGTTGAATGTGGGTCGTATGTATGCAGATGGGATTGGTGTATCTAAAAACGAAGCGCTTGCACGTTCTTATTTTGAAAAAGCAGCCAGCCATGGGGATAACCGTGCCAGCTTCAATTTAGCTGTCATGGAAGAGCAAAAGAAAAACTACATGGGTGCATACCAGTGGTATGAACTGTCTACTCGTGATGGGATGCTCGACAATAAAGTCATCAATATGTCAGAAACCAAGAAAACCGCTTTGGCTGCAAACCTGAGCCCTGAACAAATTCGTACTGCACGTGACCGTGCTGATAAGTGGATTCAAGCGCAGTAATATAATGCGACTTTAAAAAATGCACCTTCGGGTGCTTTTTTATTGCCTAGAATGACGAGCAACTTGCTACACTTAGTGCCATGTAAGGTTTTAATGATGAAATTCTATGTCTTCAACAGATTGGTTATCTCAAGGCACGTTGGTCCTCGCCAGCAACAACAAAGGTAAAATTGCTGAGTTTGAAAAGCTATTTGAACAGTTAAATCTTCCCGTTGAAGTGATAGCTCAGGGCAAATTAAATATTGAAGATGCAATTGAAGACGGCTTAAGCTTTGTTGAAAATGCGATTATCAAAGCGCGTCATGCCGCTAAGATTTCTGGGAAACCAGCCATTGCAGATGATTCTGGCATTTGTGTTCCCGTTTTAGGGGGTGCTCCAGGAATTTACTCTGCGCGTTACGCAGGTGAGCATGGTGATGATGCTGCAAACAATGCTAAATTATTGGTCGACTTAAAACCGCACCGTAAAGAAGGTGAAGCCATTGAAGCATGGTTTGTTTGTGTTTTGGCTTTGGTGCAACACGCTGAAGATCCCCTACCACAAATTTTCCAAGGCATTTGGAAAGGCGAAGTCCTTGAACAGGCACGCGGTGAACAAGGCTTTGGCTATGATCCTTTATTTTGGTTACCAGAACTTGGCCTTTCAAGTGCTGAAATGAGCAAACAAGATAAGAATAAAATCAGTCATCGTGGTCAAGCGATGCAACTATTCAAATCAAGTTTAAATCAATAGGCATAATCCATGATGTCCCAAGACGCAGATCATCATTATTTGATCTCGTCATGGGATCGACCTAAATTAAGTCAGAATATGCACCAACAACCATAAGCATCCGATCAAGATACAACTCACCACTGTGCCTGAAGCAATATAGCGCGCTGAGCGGCCTGTGCCCTGATAATGGGTTTCCAACGCCACAATATTGGCCGCTGGAGGCAAACAAAAAAACATCAGCATGACTGAAAACGTAATAAAATCTTGCGGAATCGGTAAACAATAATAAGCAAAAGCACAGAACAGCAAACCTAGAATTAACTTTTGAATCGCAAATCGAGTGCTTTCAAGGAGATCTTGGAACTGGATTCTTACCTGACTCAGCCACATACCTAAAATGCACATCCCTGTAAACGTCATAAGCCATTTCGATGTAAGGTAAACGCTTTGAATCACCACATGATTTTGATCATCTGAAAAATCCCAAGGCAACAACAATGCTGCAATACTCAAGGCGATTATCGGCGGTGACAAAATCACCTTTCTAAAGATACTTTGTTTGCTCTGCGTTCCATCTCCCAGCGCCATCACTGCACAAATATTTCCAAAGACTGATCCACCAATATAGAGTGCAACCATCGGGCTGGTCGCCTCTGTTCCAAATACGGCTAATGCAAATGGAAAACCCAACCAAGCCATATTTAAATAACTGAGGCACAATGCTTTTAAACGATCTTGATCACGACTATAAAAAAATAAATACATCAGTAATGATGAAAAAAAGCTAAACAGCATCAACCAAATACTGCCCTGCTGATAAAACACCATATGATAGATAATGATCACTGGAATCAGAATTTTAGCCAAAATCAGCGCTAAAAAAGGACGAAAAGGCGATAAATATTGAACTGCAAAATAACCAATTAAAAATGCAATCAATGGAAGAAGAAGCGTCATATCAGTGACTTTTATTCGGTGAGCTCATCATTCTCATGCTAGCACAGCAGCAGTATAAAACATGCTCATCAAACTTGAAAAATGCATTATTGATTTTGCTTCAAACATTATCAAAGCTTGAAACTGTCTTTGAATTGAAACATTAACGTCAATTCACTGTCACATAATCCTGTTCAAATTGACGATTATAAATTAGACAAGGAAAAAACCATGGCTGGTCTTTCAATTTGGCACGTACTTATATTCGCGATTGTCGTTCTTCTATTATTTGGTACATCTAAACTCAAAAATTTAGGTAAAGATGTCGGTGGCGCAGTTAAAGATTTCAAAAAATCAATTAAAGAAGATGAAGCGGCTGCGACGACTGCATCTTTAAGTGAACCACGTACGCTTGAACATCAAAACACGACAACAGAAGTAAATTCCACAGTCAAGAATTAAGCATTGAGGTAAGAATATGCTCAATATTGGAATGGCAGAGCTCCTGATGTTCGGCATTATCGCACTTTTGGTTTTAGGTCCAGAGAAGCTCCCTGAAGGTGTGCGTTTTGCAGGGAAATGGTATGCGAAAATCAAGCGTATGGTGAGCAATGCACAAAACGATTTAGATCGCGAATTACGCCTGTCTGAATTACGCGAGCAAATGAATAATGAAATGAATAAAATTCAAGAGCTTGAACAGAAAATGAAAGTTCAGATGAGTGCTCTAGAAAATCAGCGAATAGAAATTGCTGATGAAACAAAGCCTAATGAAGCAAAATCTGATAATGCAAAGTCAGATAGATTAAATTCTAGTGAATTATCAAACACATCAACACCATTAATTCAGGCTCAACGCTTAAAGATTTATACTTATATCGAACAACCTCAACCCCCTTTCGCTTTTCGTATCAATAACTCAAGAATAAATGCTCAAACCAAGTTAAATAAAATGCCTTTATCTTCAATCAATCATGAAATGAGTCAACTTAAGGTGGCCGTATGAGCACCTCATTAATCAAAAAAACAACGTCAACTGAGCAAGATATTCCGCCATTAGAAGAGATGCCAATTACCAAGCATTTGGTCATTTTGCGAAAACATTTATTTAAAATTGTCGGTCTTCTTGTCATTCTATTTTTTTGTTTATTACCTTTTGCGAATAAAAACTACCAATTGATGTCTGAGCCTTTACGTGCTCAATTACCCATTACATCATCTATGATCGCAACTGATGTAACAGCCACTTTTATGGCGCCGTTTAAACTGAATTTTTTTGTGGCATTGATGATTGCAATGCCTTATATCATTTATCAGCTTTGGTCTTTTGTGAAACCTGCTCTGTATAAAGCTGAAAAGTCTTTAGCTGTTGGCTTACTTCTCGGCAGTATTAGTCTTTTCTATATTGGTGTTACTTTCGCATATATGGTTGCGTTGCCTTCCATTTTGCATTTTTTTATCAGTGTCGCACCTGAAACGGTTGCACCGATGACCGATATTAATAGCTATCTCAGCTTCTGTTTAAAATTATTTTTAGTGTTTGGTTTAACGTTTGAAATTCCAATTATCACACTTGTTTTGATTATGATTGGATTAGTCAGCACTGCCCAGCTGGTCGAAAAACGCCGCTTTATTATCGTAGGCTGTTTTTTCGTTTCAATGTTTGTGACTCCACCCGATGCACTTTCAATGATTATGTTGGCTATACCCATGTGGATGCTGTTTGAATTAGGCTTATTTTTGGGCAAAATCTTTGAAAAACGTAAATCAGTAACTGAGTAATTGAAAATAAAATCAAGGCAGCTTTAGCTGCCTTTCAAATATTCAAATAATTGTTTTATTTAATATTTTTGAAATATTACCTTCAACATCCTGTCACAATTAGTGCGTATTTTGTTCTTAACTTTAAAACAACCAAGCCTCATTGCTAGGAAAAAATATGAATCAAGATGATATGATCCCTTGTCAGGATCTTACAGAAGATAGTAATACTTCAAAGAATACACATTTTCAGACTATTCTAGCGAACCATATGAGTCGCCGTAGCTTTATTACAAAATCTACTAGCGGGGCTATGGCATTAGCATTTGCTGCATCCGTATCTGGTTGTTCAGATGATGATAATGACTCAAACTCTGACTCATCAAACACACCTCCTACTCCAGAACCGAATCCTGATGCTCATACATGGAGCGACCTCAAAGCACGCCCAAGTAAATTTACTTTCGAACACGTGAAAAAAAATACTGAAAATTATTTCACTGTTCCTGAAGGCTATGAACTCAAAGTTTTGTATGCAGTTGGTGATCCAATCAATAAAAATTATGCAATAAAAACTGATGCAATTTCACAATCGGGTGCTTCATACAAATTCCGTTCAGGCGATTGTCATGATGGAATGAGTTTCTTTGGTATGGATCCTGCCAAACAAAATTACTCGCTTAAAGAGTCAAAGCAAGGTCTTTTAGTTTTAAATCATGAGTATTTATCACAGACTGAACTCCATGTACCCGATGCTGTGACGAAAGGCGTCCGTTCTGAAGATCAAGTCATGCGTGAAATTAACGCTCATGGTGTCTCTATCGTTGAAGTCGTCAAAGATGAAACAAGTCAAAATGTTCGCATCAACATGGATTCACCATTTAACCGACGTATTACTGCTCAAACAGAAATGGAGCTAAATGGTCCAGCACGTGGTTCAGATCTACTTAAAACCTTTTTCTCTCAAGATGGTACTCGTACGCGTGGTACATTTGCTAACTGCGGATCTGGTTATACTCCTTGGGGTACGTATATCACTGCTGAAGAGAATTGGAGTGGTTACTTTGCACGTCAAGCAAACGATACTCGTTCGGTAAAAGAAGAAACCTCTTTAAGCCGTTATGGACGTGGTGGAACTTCTGCAAGAAGCGGTCAATATCGTTGGGAAACACCTGTAGCAGAATTAACAGGAAATCGTGATTTATATGATTGCTGGGATATTTCTGCTAAAAATGCTAATGCCCTTCAAGACTACCGTAATGTGATGAATACATGTGGTTGGATTGTAGAAATCGATCCGTTTGATAATCGCAGCCGCCCAGTAAAACGTACTGCTTTAGGTCGTTTTGCGCATGAAGACTGTCGCTCTAGTAATCCTATTGTTGGTCAACCACTAGCATTTTATATGGGTGATGATGCAACAGGCGAATACATCTACAAATTTGTATCTGATGCAAAATGGGATCCAAAAGATATCAACGGTGGTTATGCTGCCGGTGATAAATATATGGATAAAGGTACATTATTCGTCGCAAAATTCAATGATGATGGTACTGGTGTATGGTTAGAGTTAACCCATAATAAAAATGGACTAGACACATCAAATACTGGCTATTCTTTTGCTGACCAAGCAGATGTGGTGGTCAATGCACGATTAGCAGCAGACTATTTGGGTGCTACAAAAATGGATCGTCCAGAATGGGTTGCAGTTAATCCTGAAAATGGCGAGATCTATGTAACACTGACTAACAATGGCAGCCGCGGTCGCTCATATGATACAGATGCAGCTAATCCACGTAGTTATGTTGATGTTAAAAATGGTTCAGCAAGTCAGTCAGGTAATATGAATGGTCATATTATTCGTTTCCATGAAAATGAAGACACTGTGACTGCTACTGCATTTACTTGGGATATTTTCTTGTTCGGTGCTGAAGCTGATGCAGCGTCAAATATTAATCTATCTGGTCTAGATGATATGAATGACTTCTCTAGTCCTGATGGTATGTGGTTCGACCCACGTGGTGTGCTTTGGATCCAAACTGATGATGGCCAATATACCGATGAAACTAACTGTATGATGCTTGCTGCTTTGCCTGGTAAAGTTGGTGATGGTGGTACAGAAAAAGTAGCAGCAGCAACAACTAAAGAAGGTGGTCAATTAACAATTGTTGGTGCTCAATTAAAAAATGATCGCGTCCGTCGTTTCTTAACGGGTCCAAGTGGTTGTGAAATTACAGGTGTAACGATGACACCTGATTACAAAGCGATCTTTGTTAATGTGCAACATCCAGGTGGTACTTGGCCTGCAAACCAAAGCTCGAAACACAGTGTAATGGGTAAAACACCTCGCTCAGCAACAGTTGTGATTACGCGTAAAGATGGTGGAGTTATTGCTGGTGAAGCTTTAGAGACGAAAGTAACCGCATAAAATAAATTTTCAAAAAATGCCGACTTCATGTCGGCATTTTTTATCTATGAATATCAATATTTAATGTACGAATTTCACCTATATTTTCACCTTGCTGAGACTTTTCCAACCATGTCCACTGCTGTTGTTGCATTACTAAAAAGTTTGAACATCGTGTCCCATAGACTGGACTTTGAATAAATGTTGATGAAAGTAAAGCCTCCATTTCAACTGAAATCCCTGTCTCAGGTAATCGCGTCGTAAGTATTTTTCGTTCATCTTCTAAAATATCCCAAACAGCGTATTCAATTTCAGCTGAGGAGATCTCTTCACGTTGCAACATGGGCAACAATTCTTGAGTAAAACGTTTGCGTAGATGTTTGGTTTTTTCCCAATCATCACTCATTAATCCATTGGAAACGACATAAACCCCTTTTGCCAATACCTGAGGTGCCTCACCTCGATTACTCATGTAAACGGCTTGTTCAGTATCCCCGACAAATAGATTAAAACCAGCAAAATCGCATTGCACTTTTTCGATCTCTTTTGCAAAGCGGATCGGGGTTAAATTAGACTCCAAATACTGCTGAATCAGATGACCTCGTGAAGTTGGATATTTTGTCTGATCTTTAGCATCACGAAAGTTAGTCACAATCGCCCAACGTCCTGTTTGAGTTATCCCCATCCAAGTCCCACCCGACTGTAAATCTTGTCCCGCCACAATCGGGCTATTCGGCCAAAAATGAATACTCGAAGCAGGTCGATTATAAAACTCATCACGATTCGAAATCATGCAAAGTGCTCTATCTTGTAACACTTGCCATGCTATAGCGACAATACACATTCTTGTTACCTATTAACGATACACATTGAATGTACAACATTTTTTAAATGTTTCAGCTAAAATCTGTGCAAAACATAATATCAAGGAACAGGAATGCTGACCTACCCATCTATTGATCCAGTCGCAATATCGCTGGGTCCAATTCAAGTCCACTGGTATGGACTGATGTACTTACTTGCATTTTTATTTGCATGGGGACTTGCAACTTATCGTGCTAAACAACGTGGTTGGACACCAGATATGGTCTCTGACTTAATCTTTTATGGCGCTTTAGGTGTAGTACTGGGTGGTCGCGTTGGTTACGTCTTCTTTTATGGGTTCGACCAGTTTTTAGCCAACCCACTCTGGTTATTCCAAGTATGGACGGGCGGCATGAGCTTCCATGGCGGATTCTTAGGTGTCATGATCGCCATGCTACTGTGGTGTAAAAAATACAAAATGACCTGGTTCCAAACGCTTGATTTTATTGCGCCATGTGTTCCAACTGGACTCATGTTTGGTCGTATTGGTAACTTTATTGGCGGTGAACTGTATGGCCGCCAAGTTGTAGATCCAAATTTTGCGTTCGGTATGGTTTTTCCGACAGATCCACTGCAACTCATTCGTCATCCATCACAACTTTATCAAGCACTGTGTGAAGGTTTAATCCTATTCATCGTCTTATGGTGGTTTAGTTCGAAACCTCGCCCACGTATGGCAGTATCTGCATTGTTCCTGATCGGCTATGGCTTAGCTCGCTTTATCGTGGAGTTCTTCCGCGAACCAGATAATGGTCAACTGTTTATTGCATGGATGAGTAAAGGTCAATTCCTTAGCCTTCCAATGATTTTGATTGGTTTCTGGATGATGTGGTATGCCTATCAAAAGAAAGTGTACGACTGGGGTCCACAAAAAACGACTTAATCTAGACGCCTTCATCATAATCAATGAAAGCACCTTAGGGTGCTTTTTTAATAACTGCAAATTTTAATAACAATGTATGAATAACAACGTATAAATAACTACGAATTTAAATAACGATAAATTTGAATAACCACACACCTTACTAACAATAAATGCAATATCAAGCCAATGAATAGCAATCCAATCATTCCACCCATATTTCGAAATTTAAATATGCTAAAGTAAAATATCTCACAATGTCTAATCACACTGTCTATGCTCGAATTTTGGTTTGATCCACGCGTTTCAACAACTCATAAATTTCTTTTTTTTATCATCATTGCATCAATCACCGCTGTGCTGTATTGGATCGATCCTTTACCCTTAGAAGCGATTTTAATGTTTTTAGGTACAGGTATCATTTTCTTAATATGTCGCTACTGCAAAATTCATTTCGCTGCAAAGAATCCGACAGGACTTTTGTCTCGATTGCTGCTCTGGATTCCTATTGCATTATTATTGAGCTTGATTTTTATGCATATGAAAGACGGTGAAATTCTACTCCCTGGTGCGCAAGGACTGGCGTTTATGGCGCTCGCGATTTGTTTGTTTTCACCTTTGTCATTACTCAACCACAATAAAAACACATGATGCAAAATAAAATTTTCTCGTCAGAGCGTTTTTTAGGATCATTAAAACTAAGTCCTGAGTGAACAGGATTCATCTTCATTTCAGGAGTTTTGATGATCCATTTAGCTTCATCAACATTAAAATCAATTCCACATTATTTTGTTGAACATCTTCAATTGTATCTTGATCATTTTTATCAGCTTCAATGTGAGGAAATAGAATGGTCCATCATTGTTAAGTTTTCTATTTGATTCAAGAGACTTAAAAAACAGAGACCAATCAGGTACACTTCGGAATGAGACAAAACTCCCAATTTGATATCATCAGACAATTTTTTATTGCTGTTGAACCCTTCAAGATCGTTCTATTTTTTTAGGAATTTTATGAAAGCGTATTTAGACCTACTACAACACATCCTAGACAACGGCGGTGATAAAGGCGACCGTACGGGTACAGGAACACGTTCTGTATTCGGTCATCAAATGCGCTTTGATCTAGCCAAAGGCTTTCCATTGCTCACCACTAAAAAAGTGCACTTCCGTTCAATCGTGATTGAACTGCTGTGGTTTTTAAAAGGTGATACCAATATTCAGTATTTAAAAGACAATACCGTTCGTATCTGGGATGAATGGTCTACAGCTGAACAAACAGCGCGCTTTGGTCGTCCTGAAGGTGAGCTCGGCCCGATTTATGGTCATCAATGGCGTAATTTTGGCGCAACCAAAAAAGAAAATGGCTTATATGAACAAGATGGTTTTGATCAAATCAAATGGTTGATCAATGAAATTAAAACCAATCCTAATTCACGTCGTTTGATTGTGTCAGGTTGGAATCCTAATGAAGCGGGTCAAGTGGCTCTTCCGCCATGTCACACCTTATTTCAGTTTTTTGTACACAATGGCAAATTATCTTGTCAATTATATCAACGCAGTGCAGATGTATTTCTGGGCGTACCGTTTAATATTGCCAGCTACGCACTTCTAACACACATGATTGCGCAAGTTTGTGATCTTGAAGTCGGTGATTTCGTTTGGACAGGCGGCGACACACATCTGTATGTAAATCATTTTGAACAAGCGCAATTGCAACTGACCCGTGAACCGCTTGAACTCTGTCAATTAAAATTGAATCCTGAGATTAAAGATTTGTTTGATTTTAAATTTGAAGATATTGAAATTGTGGGTTATGAATCGCACCCAGGAATTAAAGCACCTGTAGCCGTGTAACTTATAATCATCATTCAAAAATTTTCGTCTAGCCTCAACTTTTTAAAAGCGGAAGAAACCAATCCATCGAGTTTCTCCCGCTTTTTAAACAGGAAGCTAAATACGATTCAAAGATTAAGAGCCCGTTTATGTCATTCCAAAATTTAGAAGTCGTTCACGTTGTTGCCATGGATCAAAAACACTGTATCGGTAAAGGTAATGACTTGCCTTGGCATATTTCTGCTGACTTAAAACATTTTAAAGAAATTACCCAAGGTGGTGTGGTGGTTATGGGTCGTAAGACTCTAGAGTCGATGGGTCGAACTTTACCCAAACGCGTTAACTGGGTGATTACTCGTGATCTAGAGTGGAACTTTACGGGAACAAAAATCGCCTACAGCATTGAAGATGCGCTAAGCCAAGCAGTCGCAGACGTCAAAGCATCAGAAAAACCATCTACGCTTTTTATTATTGGCGGTGGTGAAATTTTCAAACAAACCCTTCCCATTGCAGATCGCTTAGAACTGACGCATGTAGCGCTTGACGTTCAGGGTGATGCCTACTATCCAGACATACCCGCTGACTTCAAAAAGGTCGCATCTGAACAACATATAGACGACAAAACTGGGGTTGCTTTTGAGTTCGCAACCTACCAAAAATAATCGCTAATTTATACTTATAATGATCCTATATGCATAACATCGGTAAACGAGAATTTTTGAGGGCGCTCGGGATGGGCGCACTGCATTTTATATTTAGTTTATTTGTCATTTTATCATCCATATGGCTCTGTTTAGCGCTCTGGATTCAAGAACCATGGGGATGGCTGTTCAGTAGAGTTCTGATTGGTTCATGGATCGCTTTTGCTTTAAGTATTTTAGGTATCTATGTCAGTCGACATTTTTTTAGTCGCACCAAGGATGTTCTGCTCTATATCATCATCTTTGTTCTGAGTCTATTTTGGTATTTTGGCTTAGAAGCTAGACAAGACCGCGAGTGGAGTCCTGAAGTTGCGCGTATTTTAAATTATGAGCGTCAAGGAGACATCATCACACTGAACAATGTTCGAAATTTTAACTGGTATCCAAATGGCCAATTTGATGAGCGTTGGGAAAGTCGTGAATACGATCTAGATCAAATTACGGGTGTAAACATTATTACCTCATATTGGATGGGGCCTCAAATTGCGCATACTTTGGTCAGTTTTGACTTTGCCAACAGTAAACCACTCACCTTCTCTATCGAAATTCGTAAAGAAAAAACAGAAGAATTTTCTGCGATTGGCGGATTCTTCCGAAAATTTGAAGTGAGCTTAGTCGCATCAGATGAAAAAGATATCGTTTATACACGCAGTAATATTCGCAATGAGCAGGTGTATTTTTTCCCTGTAAATATGCCAAAAGCAGAAATGAAAGCGTTGTTTGAAGAATATTTGCATCAAGCTGATGAATTAAATCAACAAGCCAAATGGTATAACACGCTGACCACCAACTGCACGACTTTGGTGTTTGATATGGTTCAAGCCGTATCCAATAAAGAATTACCTACGGACTATCGCTTGCTTGCCTCAGGATATCTACCCAATTATTTATATGATCTGGGTGCTCTTAATCGAAACTGGGACATGAAGACTTGGTATCAACGTGCCCATATTAATCCAAAGATGGCTCAAGTGGAGCATTCTGATGATCAGAATACTGCCGATTATTCGCAAATTATTCGTTCAGGGTTACCGAAAAGCAAAATTGAATAGGGATAAAAAAATACATCAAGATACATTGTTAAACTGGTGATTCATTTCTATTTTTGCTTAGATAGAAGCACAAAAAAATCGTATAGAGGGGGCAAGCAATGTTTAAAAAAGTATGGGCAACAGCAGCGGTCTGCGCAGTTCTAGTGGGCACTGGCTGTACAACAACACAAAGCTCATTAAAAAAGGCTGAAAACTTGGCTTTACTACAAAATAAAACTTGGGTTTTAACGCATATCGGTGCAGTAGAATTTAAAACAGATCCGGCTGCTTACAATGTTCCAAGCATTCAATTTGATGAAGCGACACAACGTGTGAGTGGTGCTGACGGCTGTAATCGAATTATGGGAAGTTATAGCACTGAAGGCCATAAACTCAACCTCAGTCAACTTGCAGGCACTCAAATGATGTGTCAAAACACCATGGAACTTGCGAAGCAATATAATCACGCTTTGTCTAAAGTTGCAGGATACCAAGTATATAACCAAACATTACGTTTGCTTGATCCACATGGTAATCCTGTATTGCAATATGAATCTAGCGTACAACCACGCTAAGCTCATTGATATGGTAATTCGTCGTATGGATGTTACAAATCTTGCCAATACAGCTCGCGCATTCGGGCTGTAAAATTCGAGAATGTGCATTTGCACTCCATGTTATCCATATTAAGAGATTCAACAAACAGGATTAGACGATGCAACAAGCACTCTTAGGCGGCGGTTGTTTCTGGTGTGTAGAAGCTGTCTTTCTACAGCTCACAGGTGTCGATAAAGTGGTGAGTGGTTATGCAGGTGGTCATACACTCAATCCCACTTATGATGATATCTGTAGAGGCGATACCCATCATGCTGAAGTGATTTTAATTGATTTCGATGAAACCCAAATCAGCTTCGAGCAATTACTTAACGTTTTTTTTGCCATTCATGATCCCACAACCCTGAATCGGCAAGGCAACGATATTGGAACTCAATATCGCTCTGTCATTTACTATTTCAATGAACAACAGCAATATGAAGCAGAACAGGCAATCAATCAATTAAAAGCTGAAGATTTAAATATAGTGACAGAGCTAAGCCCTGCACCTGTTTTTTATCCAGCAGAAGAATATCATCAAAACTTTTTTGCCCGTAATCCAGCACAGGGCTACTGCAATTTCTCAATTCCACCTAAGCTGATGAAATTGCGTAGTAAGTTTCAAGACTTATTAAAGTCTGAATAACCTACCTTTAGCAACTCTCCAGCCCATAAAAAAAGCGACCCATCAGGTCGCTTTTTTGAATTTCTAAGATTAGTTATCTGTTGCAAAAGCAATATCAGAAAGCCCGGCTTCGCTCGCACGAGACATCACTTGTGCCACAGTATCATAACGTGAATCTTTATCCGCCTTTAAAATAATGGTCGGTTGTTGTGCTGATTGACCTGCGCTATCAAAACGTTTCTGTAGTTCATCAATCGTAATGATTTCAGCATCCCAAGCCAACTCGCCTTGGGCGTTGATACTGACTTGAATTGATTCGGGTGGCGGATCAATAATATCAGCAGTTGTTTTGGGTAAACTTAATGGAATTGATGGGTTAGCAACGGTTGCTGTCACCAAAAAGATGATCATCAATACCAACATAATATCGATTAACGGAATGAGGTTCATCTCCGTCATACCAGTTTCGTTGTCTTCACCCAATTGAAAAGCCATTAAGCTTGACCTCCAACTAAACCTTCACGTGTGGATTTTACAGGTGCTGCTTGTACTGTTGAATCTTGTTGCAACATCGTGTCGATTAACAAACTGTGCGCATGATCTTGCAGATCATGACTGAGCGTACGGTTAAAGCGCACACAGATGTTGTATGCAATCACGGCTGGAATAGCAACTGCAAGACCAATACCCGTCATAATTAAGGCTTCACCGACGGGTGTCGCAACTTGTGCTAAGCCTGCTTGACCACTCTTACCGACTGCAACAAGTGCGTGGAAGATTCCCCATACTGTACCGAACAAACCCACGAATGGTGCAAGAGACGCGATTGTACCCAATACAGCAATACCTTTTTCAGCTGAAGATTTTTCAACTGCAATTTGGCGTAATAATGCTTGCTCTGCGACAGCTTTACGCTGCTCAAAACTTAATGGGATGAGTTTAGCTTTCAGGCTTGATAACGCTTTCGAAAGTTGAGCATTAGCTTGTTGCTTCAGCTGACGTGTACCCATGATGCGTAAAACAACAATCGTCCATGTCGCAATTGACATTACCAGTAATACAAAATACAGCGTTTTACTCACCGCATCTGCATGTTGCCAATAAACTGAAAAGTTCATACTCGAACTCCTAATAATAGTTAGCCGTTAGAATTCAATTTTAATTCAAATGGTTGCTCAGCCTTAAATGGATAAGCGACGCCATTCTCCTTGTAGGGTCTAAATTTTGCATTTTGTACCGAGCGAACAATCTTCTGATCTAGAGTCGAAATACCACTCGATTTAATCACTTGAACATTGGTTACACGACCGCTTGCATCCGCTTCAACAGAAACCACGATGATACGGTCAGAACCTTGTAAATCTTTATTTGTATATGATGGTTTCGGCGAGCGAACCCATGAAATTTGACCTTGACTCAAGGTTCTCGGGGTATTTTTTGCAGCTTGCTCACGTGCTAAACGATCTCTCTCAGCCTGTTCTTGTGCTTTACGCTCACGTTCTGCTTGATCACGTTGAGCCTGTTCACGCTTCTGCTGATCTAAACGCTCTTGATTTTGTCTTTGTTGCTCTAAACGCTCTTTTTCAAGTTTTTGCTTTTCAAGCGTATCGTCTACAACGGGTTTAGATAATTCGGTTTTAGGTTTTGGTTTTTCTGCAATCACTTTTGGCTTCACCACAGGTTTTGGTTCTACCACTTTAGGCTCAGGTTTCGGCTGAACCTTCGGTTTAACTGGCTCTGCTGGTGGCGGAGGTGGTGGAACATCTTCTGTAATTTTGACAAATCTAACTTTCAGTGGCTCTTTTTCAATCTTTTTGAGTTCTGGTGACTGCATTTGACTGACAGCAAATAATACGCCTATATGTCCTATCACCACAGCAATCACTGCAGTAAGAACTTTCTTTTTCATCGTGTTAGGAGTTTGCGGTATAGACGTAGGAGATTGACTCATTAAAGTTTGGAACCTAATACAAGTGATGACCACCAAAATGGTAAATTCAATCGAATTTATCGTTTAGAACAATTAAAGTATGTCAATAATAAATGAGAAGTGTTTTCATTTGCAACAATTAATTGTCGTCTTTTTATTAGTTTTTTGAATGCTTAATAAAAAAGGCATACTATAAGCATGCCTTTTAAGACGTTATTTTAGTTAATTAAATGAGCAAATATAGCGTTTTACTGGAATACAACGGTTTTATTACCGTCAACAATAATACGATCTTCTAAATGCCATTTGACTGCACGTGCCAATACATTACGCTCAACATCCTGACCTAAATCACGTAATTGATCAACCGTAAAGTCATGATTTACACGCTCTACATCTTGTTCAATGATTGGCCCTTGATCCAAGTCTGCCGTTACATAATGTGCCGTGGCGCCAATCAATTTTACACCTTTCTCATGTGCTTGTTTATATGGATTAGCCCCAACAAAAGCAGGCAAGAATGAATGATGAATATTGATCACCTTCATTTCCCACTTCTGTACAAACTCTTCATCCAGAATTTGCATATAACGCGCCAATATCAATAAATCATTGCCTTGCATTAATTCATCAATTTTTGCATAGGCTTCACGTTTATTGTCTTTGGTTACAGGTACAACTTCAAATGGAATACCAAAGTTTTCAACTGACTCACGGAGTGTTTCATGGTTAGAAACAACCTTGGTGATTTCGCAAGGTAGACCACCACGTGCATGGCGCCAGAGTAATTCAAGCAAGGCATGGTCTACTTTAGAAACCAAAATCCCCACTTTTTTTACATCACTCACCAAACCTAAACGCCACTGCATTTCATAACGAACCGCAACGTTTGAAGCAAAAGTTTGAAGAATATTTTCTTTGCGGCTTTGCAAATTTTCTAGCTCAAATTCAACACGCATAAAATAACGTCCGCCTTGAGCTTCAGTTGCATATTGATCAAGCGCAGTAATATTCGCGCCTTGATGATACAAAAAGCTCGATACAGCCTGTACGATGCCTGGCTTGTCTTCACAAGTAATCAGTAAGCGTGCAGTGTTCGCAGTTGTCATATTCATGATGATTTATGTCACTTAACAGGTAAATTGAAAAATAGCCGCGTATTCTAACGCTTTTTGAGAGGCTTTCAAATTTTCTTTAATCGATCTAGTCTTTCTTATCCGCAGACTAGTCATTCTTATCCGCAGATAAACTCGCAAACAATTCGGAAGGACCTAAAGTTTCCAATAAGCGCTCATAGGTTTGACGACTTTCACCACGCAAATAAGGTCCTTCTAAAAAGACCATTTGACGTAATGCCTGCCATACCCACTTTTCATCCAGATGGTTTGAATCTTTTAAATGACCAGACATATAAAGGAAATTCGTCCAGTTGGTCAATACAATCCACAAGTTAATAATCAAAGCTTCAATTTCTGACGCTGTCATTTGCATGAGACCCGCATCCACAAAAGCTTGATAAATTTTTTGCCCTTGTTGCATTACCTTACCCGCGAATCGAGGATAAATTTTTCGAAAATCATCGTTATTTTCCACAAGATGATAAACATCACGATGCAAGAAGCGATATTCCCACATTTGACTACTTAATACTTGAAAATAACGAATTTTATCATTCGCATTGACTGCACGGTCATCAGGCAAAGCAAGCAAGTCTAAAGTTTCTTGCTGGTATTGCTCCATTAACTCTTTAATAATTTCTTGCTTGTTACGAAAGTGATAATACAAATTCCCCGGACTAATACTCATTTCAGCCGCAAGATGATTCGTGGTGACGGTACGCTCTCCACGCTCATTAAAAAGTTGCAAACTCACTTGCAAAATTCGATCTTTCGTTTTTAACGTTTTGGAATTTGACATCCTAATACCATCGACAACCGTTAGCATACGCTAACATAAAAGTTACTTGACTTTTTAGAGTAATTACTCTAAAAATAAAAAATACATTAAATCTACATTAGTGGTATTGGTCATGAACAGTCAAACAAAAACAAATTTTATGACGACTGAAACATCGGACGTTCAACACATCCATGATCTTCTTGCACTACAGAAAGAAGCATACAGACGTTATCCCCACCCAACAGCAAAACAACGAATTGAACGTTTAGCTCGTCTCAAAAAGGTTTTGGTTAAATATCAAGATCAAATTGCTGAAGCAATTAATAAAGATTATGGCAATCGTTCAATTTCAGAAACCAAAATTGGCGAATTACTGACGTGTTTAGAACAGATTAAATATTATAGCAAGCATTTAACTGAATGGATGAAGCCGTCTAAACGTCATATTGGTATTCTGCATCAACCTGCAAAAGCATGGGTACAATACCAACCGATGGGTGTCGTGGGCATCATTGCGCCGTGGAATTACCCTCTTCTGCTGGCATTAAGCCCACTGATTTGTGCTTTGGCTGCGGGAAATCACGCGATGATCAAAGTATCGAGTTCATCTCATCATTTTGGTTATGTTTTACAAAATGCATTATCTGAAGCATTCCCACAAGAGTTGGTTGCTGTGGTTACAGGCGGCGGCATCATTTCAGATACTTTTAGTCATTTGGCTTTTGATAAACTGGTCTTCACAGGATCGACCAACGTCGGCAAAACAGTCATGAAAGCTGCATCTGAAAACCTTGTTCCAGTCATTCTTGAACTTGGTGGTAAGTCTCCAGTTATTGTACATCAAGACAGCGATATGAATGATGTGGCTGAACGTGTTGCGTTTGGTAAGCTTTGGAATGCAGGACAAACTTGTGTTGCACCAGATTACATCTACCTTCCACGCGGTAAAACAGCAGAATTTATTCGTTGTTTCAAAACTGTCGCACAAAATATGTATCCATCTTTACGCGATAACCAAGATTACACGTCTATTGTGAACGACAAACAAAATAAGCGTCTGCAAGGTTATTTAGAAGATGCTTTGAAAAATGGTGCGAAAAGTATTGAAATAAATCCGCGTAATGAAGATTTAACCGCAGTCCGTAAAGTTGCGCCTACATTACTGACTGGCGTCACCCCAGACATGGATATTATGAAGAATGAAATCTTCGGTCCAATTTTGCCCATCTTAGAATATGATCAAATAGACGAAGTTATCGAGTTTATTAATGACCGCCCACGTCCACTTGCATTATACTACTTCGACTTTAACGATGCGCGAGCGGAATATGTTGCTCAGCGTACTCATTCTGGCCACTTTGGGCAAAACTCAGTAGTGACTCATGTCGCGCAAGATGACTTACCATTTGGTGGCGTCGGCGCTTCAGGAATGGGCAGATACCACGGTCCTGAAGGCTTCTTTAGTTTATCTAATGAACGTTCGGTTATGTCTGTACCCAAGCTGTTTAGCTTGAAATTCATTCTGCCGCCGTTTGATAGACCTATCCCGAGTCTAATCAAGAAAGCCTTTCTTCGTTAAGTGATCAAGGCATGATCTATCACACTTGATCATGTTGCATTTTTATCGATTCCGCTTGTCTTTTAAGCGGAATTTTGATATAAAACGCCCCTTGAATGAATTCAATCCGTTTTATTTTGACTGGCCATACAGAATTGCTGTTGGCTAAATCAATGGAGTTACACCATGTCTAAGGTTTGCCAAGTTACCGGCAAGCGTCCAGTCGTTGGTAACAACGTCTCACACGCCAACAACAAAACTAAACGCCGGTTCGAGCCGAACCTG
>JAHLFF010000341.1 GCA_018883945.1 Candidatus Acinetobacter avistercoris | reverse complement strand
TTCCTCGCTTGATTAGAGCTTGGTTATAAGAGGGCCAATTCGTTGTGCGATAGATTTTGGATGCAGGCTTCTTCATTTGGAAATTATATTGCTAAAGAAGCCTTCAGGAATAGCTTTCTGCAACAAAGCCGATTAAAACTGGAAAATCTAAAGAGTTAGATGAAGTATCTTTTTTAGAATGGCCGTGTTTTAGAAATTTTCGTGAGACAGAGCATTTTACAGAAGCATTTATTGAAATTTTTGGGAAACAACCTTCCTATATAGAAAAAAGTATAGAAAGTACAGAAACAGAAAATGGTACTTTTGTTCAGCCTATTGAAAAGCGTGCTTAAATCCCTCCTAACCTCCCTTTAAAAGGGGGGTATATCACGAATCCAACACCATCATTAAATTCGCGTGAAGTCCCTCTTTTCCAAAGAGGGATTTAGGGAGATTATTCAGCCAAATAATTCAAACAATATTGATAAACTTCTTCCACCACATCATCAATCTGCCCCATCACCTGTCCATTATTAAACCTCAGCACGGTTAAGCCAAGTTGACCCAAAGCTTCATCCCGAATCCGATCTGCTTCGAGTCCATCATCAGTAAAATGCTGACTGCCATCACACTCAATCAACAAATTGGTAGCAGGACAGTAAAAATCTACAATGTAATTCAAAATTGGTTTTTGCCGATAAAACTGCAAATCTAAAATTTGTTTGTTCCGCAGTCGTGCCCATAACAGCTTTTCAGCATCAGTCATATTATTGCGTAAGTCACGCGAGGCTTGTTTTAAATTTTTATTGTAGGGTTTCATTTTTATTCTCTCTTTGAATTTCCCTTAATCCCTCTTTAGAAAAAAAGGGAATATCACGAATCCAAAACCAACATCAAAGTCTCGTGAAGTCCCACTTTACAAAAGGGGGATTTAGGGGGGGATTCTTTTACTACATAGATATACATTAAAAGTAGCCCCATTTCTAACCACTCTATCTCAAACCATCCATATTTACATTTTTAAGTCTGCAAACTTCGCTCATTTCTATGATAATAGACAACAAATTTCTCCCAAATTTAAAATTATTGGTGTTTCAATGAAAAAGTTAATCAACGATGCTGAAAATATCGTGGTCGAAATGTGTAAAGGATTGGTCCTTGCGCATCCTGAACTCAGTTTTAACGAAGCATACAAAATCGTGTCACGCAAAGAAAAACACAATAATGTGGCATTGATCAGCGGTGGTGGTAGCGGTCACGAACCTGCACATGCAGGCTTTGTTGGAACAGGCATGTTAGACGCAGCAGTATGTGGTGATGTATTTGCATCCCCTTCACAGATTCAAGTCTATAAAACCCTACAACAAGTCGCGACTGAAAAAGGCGTCTTGATGATTATCAAAAACTATTCTGGCGATATGATGAATTTCCAGAATGGCGCTGTACTTGCAGCTGAGGATGGTATTCAAGTTGATTACGTTAAAGTGGCCGATGATATTGCCGTCAAAGACAGTCTTTATACCGTCGGCCGTCGAGGTGTAGCAGGAACGGTATTTGTTCATAAAATCGCAGGTGCAGCTGCAACGCAAGGTTTTGTCTTGACGCGTGTGAAAGAAATTGCACAAAAAGCCGCGGACAATGTGACCAGTCTTGGATTTGCTTTTAATTCTTGCACCGTACCTGCCAAAGGTACACCGACGTTCACATTGGCTGAAGATGAAATGGAATATGGCGTCGGCATACACGGCGAACCAGGTATCCGTCGTGAAAAAATTATCCCATCTAAAGAACTCGCTCAACGTATTGTGGATGACCTATTTTTAGATCGTCCTGATTTAAATGAAGTTGCAGTGCTGGTGAATGGTTTTGGCTCTACGCCAATGCAAGAGTTGTATTTGTTCAATCATGATGTATGCCAACACTTGGCAAGCAAAGGCATCAAGATTTACCGTACTTTTGTCGGCAACTATATGACCAGTATTGACATGGCAGGTGCATCTGTCTCCTTGCTTGCTTTAGATGATGAACTCAAAACCTATTTAGATGCCGAAGCACATACGCCTGCCTTTAAAATGGATGGTTCAATAGCACGTCCACTTGAGTTTGCGATCAATGACTGTAAAGCAGAATCAATATTAAATACTCAAATTGAAACCCATGCTGAATATGCCAAAATTGTAGATGAACAATTTAGTATTGAAAATATGCGCTACGTGATTGATGCCATGAGTGCATGTATTATTAAAAATGAAGTGCCATTTTGTGAGCTCGATGCCCACGCAGGTGATGGTGACTTCGGTATGAGCGTGGCAAAAGGTTTTAAACAGCTCAAACGCCAATGGCATGAATTGATGCAGTATGAACGTATGGATGAGTTTTTACTGAATTGCTCAATCATCATTATGGAACATTGTGGTGGTGCTTCAGGTCCTATCTGGGGTTCAGCATTCCGTGCAGCGAGTAAATCGATTCAAGGCAAAACCACGCTTTCAGTTTCAAACTTTGCCACGATGCTCCAAGACGCGGTGAAAGGCATTCAAATCACAGGTGAACGCTCATTTGGTCGTGGTGCTGTTGTCGGTGATAAAACCTTGATCGATGCACTTGTTCCATGTGCGGACTCATGGTCGAGCAATAACGAAAAAAGTTTTAAAGAAAACTTTGTATTAGGTGCTCAAGCCGCTGTGCAAGGTGCAGAGTCAACCAAAGACATCGTTGCTCGCATGGGTCGTGCAGGTACAGTCGGTGATCGTAGCTTAGGCTACCCTGATGCAGGTGCACATGGTCTGGGTGTGATCTTTAGTGATTTAGCTGCACTAATAAAATAAGCCTGAGCATCTAAACCAAACATAAATATAGCCCACCATAAAAGCACTGAACTATTTCGGTGCTTTTATTTAGTTATCAAAGAATTTATTTAAGTATCAAAGAATTAAATCATCGATCAATCTGCCCTCTCAGAACTTCATTCGCTTTATTTAACAATCATCTATATGTAATTTATATTTTAATAATTGGTTATTTTTAAAGATAAATTCAATTGAATCATTACTGTCATCAGATGCTTCTGCATTCAATACATTTGGATTTTCACTGTCTATATATATGTGGTTTTTAAATTTTTTTATGAACTGCAGTTTTTTTAAGTTTGGAGAAATTCGTTCGTTATGAAAAAACAGACTGTTATTTTGAGTCAAATATACCTCCTGAATACTCCCATTTGAAAGCAAGCTAAAGTTTTTGAATTGATATTGATCTGGAAAATTCCCTCCATTGCACTCATCTTCTCCTCCCTTCAAAACCTGAATAGGTTTACCGAATATTTTAGGATTTGCAATCCAATTTTTATAAACCTTGCCTTGAATAATCGGCTCAACAAAATTTTCTGCTGAAGACCATGTCGGAGTGATTAATCCCATAAAAAATGTGACGATGTAAATCATGTTTTTAGATTTCATTCTTATTTTTCTCCATTTCAACTCTTCATTCTTTAGTTTAAATTCTCTAGTCTCAATCACTAGACTTAACCCTTATTTTCATTCATTTATAAATATTAAATTGATCATCCCTTTTAAAATTTTGTTGATTAGATCTCTATTTTAATTCAAAAAAAATCATTAAGCTGCAATAACCTCATCTATTGAAATTCCTTCTCGCGCTGCAAGAAGGTTAATATGAGGATATTCTGACTGTGGTTTTGTTGTGTAAAAAACAACCCACAAAAGAAATCAATTTAAAAGATTTTATGATCTCAAAATTTTCACTTCGGATCTTTCTTCAAAACCTTTTTCAAATATTCCTGCAGGTCTTGTTTTACCACAATTCTTTTTCGACCCTTGCATTGTTCTTCAGTCAAAATGCCTTCCGCATCTAAGACTACAACGTTGTGCCCATCCTCTTTTAAGCGATTTACACCTTCAAACAACATTTTGACACCCACATTATGAATGAGTGAAATATTGGTTAGATCTAGAATAATCGTGTTTTTTGATGCAGGCTCATCTTGCAATATTCTGAGCAGCATTTCCGACTCTGTGAATTGCAATACACCACGCAGTTCATAGACCACGATCGCATTACGCTTACCGATCTGATAGCGATTTTGTACAATCGTTTGAGCCGACGGAGTTCCTTCCATCAAATGAAGCCCCATATCCTGCGAAAGCTGCTCCATAATCTCGATACCACGGGCACTATTGCCATGTTCATCTAGCTTTGGAGAAAACACAGCTAAACCGACTTGCCCGGGTAGTACACCAATGATCCCACCCGCAACACCACTTTTAGCCGGTATACCGACACTGGTGAGCCAATCACCCGCAGCATCATACATACCACACGTCATCATCACGCTCAGCACTTGACGAGCAACATCGCGTTCCAGAATGCGTTTGCCTGTTTTGGCTTGAAGCCCACCATTGGCAAGCACACTTGCCATATTGGCCAAGTCTTTCACGGTTACTTTGATGGCGCACTGATGAATATATCCATGCACAATATCAATAGGATCTTCCTCCAACACACCTACTGTTCTGAGCATGTAACCAATCGATAAATTACGAAATGCGGTATCCAGTTCAGATTGATAAACTTGCTCATCAAATGAAAGCTCACGCCCTGCAAGCTCACTTAAAAAACGACGCAAATGTTCCGCACGTGATACCTTTTTTTTAACAGGAATTAAGGAATGTGTTGTGATTGCACCCGAATTAATCATGGGGTTTTTCGGCAGTTTGTGTTTTGCATCGAGAGAGATTTGATTAAATGCCTCCCCAGAAGGTTCAACACCAACTTTTGCCAAAACTGCACTGATTCCATGATGTTTAAGCGCTAAAGCATACGCAAAAGGCTTAGACATCGACTGAATGGTAAATTCAGTATCATCATCTCCGATTGAGTATATCGTCCCGTCAATGGTTGCCAGTGCGATTGCAAGTTTATTGGGATCTGCAGATGCAAGCTCTGGAATATAATCAGCCAATTGCCCCTGATCATTGCTATTACATTGTGATAAAACATGATTTAAATAATCTGGGACAGGTGTTTTCATTAGCATGGCTCAATGTATTTTTTATATTATTTTTCACCATAATAGATTAAGTTTAAACTACAATAAAAAATGGTTTATGCTGACAAAATGATTACAAATTTAGGAATAAATATAGATTGATAGATCCTGTAAGACAAAGAGCTAACTACGAAAATCATCCTCTATCATGAGATTTTTATTCAGTCTTCAACGCACTTCTAAACCATTAATTTATAAATCCAGCGGCTATATCACTCAGGTACACACTCACAAATTTAATGCTCTAAAATTTTTTTTCTAATTTATCGCTATAAACTTCAACAAGATTTCGTCCTTTTTCTTTTGCTAAGTAAAGCGCCTGATCTGCTTGACGAATAACGTCTTCTTTTCCTAGGCCATATTTAGAAAGCGCAACACCGAAACTGGCTGTGATTTTAATTTCAGTCATCGTATTTAAAACAATAATTTCATTTTCAATTTGAAACCGACATCTTTCTGCGACTTCTAAAACTTCATCTAAATCATTAAAATTTAATATAAAAATAAACTCTTCACCACCAAAGCGTCCGACGATATCATTTTCGCGGGTATTTCGTTTTAATACATTAGCCACTCGCTTGAGAACAATATCACCAGACTCATGTCCATATTGATCATTAATGGCTTTAAAATGATCTAAATCCAGCAAGATTACAGCATATTTTTTTTCTTTAGCTTTTTCTAACCCCGTTAAAACATCAGTAATATGGCGACGATTAAACAGATTGGTTAATGCGTCCATTTTACTGCCTATTTCAAAATGCTTTTCCCGATTGCGCCACTGCGTAAGTAATATTTCAAAAAATAAAATACACACAATCATAATTGGAAGATATAGTTCCGCCATGCTAATCAGCCAAAAATTATTTTGATAGATAATGCTATCGTTTAACTCTTTACTAAATACAGGTGCATAACGAATCGAGCCATTCGAGGTTAAATAACAGGTAATGACCGTGAAAAATAAAATAGGAATAGCGATGCTGTATATAATTTTACGACTATAAAAAACCAAACCGACAAGTACAATGCTGATGAATC
Source organism: Candidatus Acinetobacter avistercoris (assembly GCA_018883945.1). Lineage (GTDB taxonomy): Bacteria > Pseudomonadota > Gammaproteobacteria > Pseudomonadales > Moraxellaceae > Acinetobacter > Acinetobacter avistercoris. The sequence goes on along the minus strand of JAHLFF010000341.1, from coordinate 1,048 downwards.
CTGCCATCGTTGCAGGACTATAAACACCGATGGTATAACCACTATAAATCATGGTTATCCCAAAAAAAGCGGGACTAAAATATGAGACAAATAGCTTAAACTTTTCGTTGTGTCCAATGACAAAACACAGTCCGAAAACCACGGCAAAAATAACAAAGCAAATACTGACAGATATTAAGCGTTGTATAAAAAAATCTGGATTAATCCAACGATTATTTTCTTCTGAAAAATAGGAAACGAGATACCATTTAATCGCGGCATATTGGCTCATCATCCCGAAAAAGGCGATCAACTTCCCTTTACTATAATCACTCCAATAAATCAGCATGTTATCAGGCTCTTTTAAAAAAGAGCTAACATAGTTTTTTAACCTAATTAAATAAGATTTGAAAAGTTTCAAAAAATTATGTCCTTCTTGTCATTTTGCCACTCTTTATATAAAAACTGAGATGATCTTATTAATTTTAAAACCCCATAACCCCAAGAACTGATTATAACAAAAAGTTTATAATGATCAGTTTTTAAGCACAATACGATCTACAAATAAAATTCCATTTAAATGATCGATTTCATGTTGAACGATTCGGGCAGGAAAGCCTGAAAATGTGTTTTGTATTTTTTCCCCCACAAGATTGTAGTATTGCACTGTAACCTTTTCAGCTCTTAGTACTTGACCCCGTTGACTTTCAACACTTAAGCAACCCTCCTCGCCTAACTGCAAAATATCAGAAAATTCCAATATTTCAGGATTAATCATTTCAATGGCTTCCATCTCTGGTGCATCGGGATAGCGAGGGTTAGGTTTAGAAGCCACAATGATGATTCGTTTGGAAATATAGACCTGTGGTGCTGCAATCCCTACACCATGGCGCGCTATCATTGTTGCTTTCAGAGCTTCTACGCATGAAAAAAGCCATGGGCTGGAAAACTCAGCTTCAGAAACTGCTGTAGCGACAAGATTTAAGATTGGCTCACCACGCTGAGCAACATGAAGTACTGTCATAAAACATCATCTGATCATGGGTTAAATTTTATTTTAGAGTAATTT
>JAHLFF010000340.1 GCA_018883945.1 Candidatus Acinetobacter avistercoris | reverse complement strand
CAATAAACCAATGGAATCTGGCGACATTCGTTTCTATGATAAAGTTGATACTAAGTTTGCAGATTGGACTGAAGAACAGTTTAAAGCAGCAGGTATCCGTGTTGTTCCACCTGCTGTGGCACGTAAAGGTTCTTTCCAAGCTAAAAATGTGATCTTGATGCCATCTTATGTGAACATTGGTGCCTATGTAGATGAAGGTACTATGGTTGATACATGGGCAACTGTTGGTTCATGTGCACAGATTGGTAAAAATGTTCACTTGTCTGGTGGTGTTGGTATTGGTGGTGTTCTTGAACCATTACAAGCAAACCCAACAATCATTGAAGACAACTGTTTCATCGGTGCACGTTCTGAAATCGTTGAAGGCGTGATTGTTGAAGAAGGTTCAGTGATTTCAATGGGTGTTTTCATCGGTCAATCGACTAAGATTTATGATCGCGCTACAGGTGAAGTACATTATGGTCGTGTACCTGCGGGCTCAGTTGTTGTAGCCGGAAGCCTTCCATCTAAATGTGGTACGTACAGCTTGTATGCTGCCATTATTGTGAAAAAAGTGGATGCTCAAACGCGTTCAAAAACAAGCTTGAATGATTTGCTACGCGAAGATTAATGATGTAATCGACTGCGAAATTTAAGTCGTCTAGCGTCTCTACGGTTAGTCATAATCGTAGAGATTTTATTTTTTATATTTGTTGTGTTTTATCTCCCTGATTATATTTGGTTAACTTTGTTATGAGTACTTTAAGATCTTCTGCCATTCCTGTTTCTGATCCGTCTGCGGGTTTACGCATCACAGAGATCTTTTATTCACTACAAGGTGAAGCTGATGCTGCTGGTTTACCGACTGTATTTATCCGTCTGACGGGTTGTCCTTTACGTTGTACGTATTGTGATACCACCTATTCATTTGAAGGCGGCGAACGTCAGTCGCTAGATGACATTATTGAAACTACTCTCGCATTCAAAACTCCCTATGTTTGCGTCACAGGTGGTGAACCGCTTGCACAACCAAATGCTATTCCACTCATGACTCGTTTAGTAGATTTAGGTTGTGAAGTGTCTTTGGAAACCAGTGGCGCTTTAGATGTGTCTAAAGTTGACCCTCGTGTTTCAAAAGTATTAGATTTAAAAACACCGACTTCTGGTGAGGTTAGTCGTAACTTGCACAGCAACTTTGAGCACCTCACTTTAGATGATCAAATTAAATTCGTAATTTGTAATCGTGAAGATTATGAATGGTCAAAACTTCAAGTTGAGCAATTTCAACTGAATGAAAAAGTGAATACCGTGTGGTTTTCACCAGCTTTCGCTGTTGAGAAAGGTTTGGTCAAATTGCCTCAAATTGCGCGTGATTTAGCGCAATGGATTTTAGAAGATCATCTCCCCGTTCGCTTCCAACTTCAATTACACAAATTACTTTGGAATGATGAGACTGGACGATAATTTTCGCTCACTGTTCAGAATTTATTCCTTTTCATCTATTTATCAAATTTAGCATAACTCATTAAAAATTAGATATTTCGGGCTTAACCTTCATGTATAGGTTCGAATATTTAAATTTTAAAGATTCATATTTTGGAGTTTTCTTATGCGTACTCGTGCCATTGTCTTGTTATCTGGCGGTTTAGACTCAACCACTTGTTTGGCTTGGGCTCAAGCACGTTATGAATGTATCGCGATTAGCTTCATGTACGGTCAACGTTCAACCACCGAACTTGATGCTGCACGTAAGCTCACCCAAAATGCGGGTGTTGAACATCGTGTAATCAACATCGATTTAGGTAATCTCGGTGGCTCAGCGCTTACAGATCACAGTATCGACGTACCTGATCATGAGCAAGATGGTATTCCTGTCACTTATGTACCCGCTCGAAATACCATTTTCTTGTCTTATGCACTTGCAGCAGCAGAAGTGTTTGGTGCAGAAGCGATTGTCATTGGTATTAATGCAGTAGATTATTCAGGTTATCCAGATTGCCGCCCTGAGTTCATCGATGCTTTTGAAAAGATGGCACGCTTGGCAACAAAAGTAGGTGTTGAAGGAAAACCCCTTAAATTTGAAACACCTTTACTACAATTATCCAAAGCAAATATCATTCGCTTAGGCATAGAACATGGCGTAGACTACAGTCAAACGGTGTCTTGCTACCAAGCAGATGACCAAGGACGTGCATGTGGAACATGCGATAGTTGTCGTTTGCGTAAACAAGGTTTTATGGACGCAGGTATCGAAGACCCAACACGTTATATACCGTAATAACAGGGTGCCCCTATATGAAAAACTTAAAATCAAACATTCTTCTTTCTACATTTGTGTCTGCGATTGCTTTCGCTTCTACAGCAACGTTTGCAGATGATGCAAATAAAATGCAGCAAGCTTATAAAAGCACAAATGTTAAATCTGCATTAGTTAATGTTTGTAAAGATGAAACAGCGAAAAGCAAAAAACTTACCGCTGCTGAAGTCAGCAAATACTGTTCATGTGCTATCGATGCTGATGGTAAATTAACAAATGCACAAAAATGGGAAATCCAAAGTACCATTAACCAAAAGAAAAGCCCGACCACTTTAGCGTTTGTTCAAAAGCAAAATACTGATCTTCAAGCATGTTTTGGTCCTCAGTTAACAGGTAAATTAAAAACCTTAACTGAAGAAGCAATGAAAGCTGCTCAAGCGAAGAAATAATCGTTTTGCAACATCTGATGAGCCACTTTTAGTGGCTCATTTTGTATGTAAAATCTTATAAAGTTTGATCAATTTATAATTTTTATTATGTGGAGAAATACATGAGCACTGAATCTTTAGGCTTACCGAATCAAAGCTTTAACACCACAACAGGTGAAGTGAACTTAACTGAATTAGCAACCCCATGGTTAATCCTCTATTTCTATCCAAAAGATTCAACACCAGGTTGCACCACACAAGCAACTGATTTTTCCAGTTTGAAAAGTCAATTCGATGACTTAAATACGACGATTTTAGGTGTGTCTCGTGATTCTGTAAAAGCACATCAGAATTTCACTGAAAAACAAGAACTGACGATTAATTTAATCAGTGATAAAGAAGAAAAGTTATGTCAACACTTTGATGTGATTAAAGAAAAGAATATGTATGGAAAAAAAGTAATGGGTATTGAACGCTCAACGTTCATCTTCAATAATGGAAAACTCGTTAAAGAATACCGTAAAGTCAAAGCAGCAGGTCATGCAGAACTGGTATTAGAAGATTTAAAACAACTTCAAGCCTAAGCATTAAAATTTAAAGCTGACTAACAAAAAAAATACTCCCGTGAGGGAGTAATTTTTATTTAACCGAAGTGCTCTTTTCTTCGATTCGATTCAATTCAATGTTCTTTAACTCAAATCGCTTTTACTCACTTCAATTCATCTGAATTCTTCTCAATTCACGATCTTCTCAGGTGTTATAGATCAAACTAAATGCAATGATCCACATCACTATACCAATGAAAAAATCTAAAATTTTCCATGAAATTGGCTTTGAAAAATAAGGTAATAAAAATTTAGCACCATACCCTAAACTAAAAAAGAATAACCAAGACGCACAAACTGCACCGCTTGCAAACCACCATTGATAAAGTGAATATTGTGTTGACACAGAGCCGACCAAAACAACAGTGTCTAAATAAACATGTGGGTTCAACCATGTTAAAGCTAGGCACAATAGAATAACTTGCATAAAACTCTGAGGGCTTTGCTCAGTAGGCAGTAGTGATTGCGTTAGTTTAAAAGCACTATAAAAATGCTGAGCACCATAGGCCAATAGAAACAAGGCACCTAAATACTTGGAGATTTGTACAAGATTTGGATAATGCTCAACGACTTGGGCAAAGCCAGCAACCCCAAGCAAAATCAGTAATGAATCCGAGAATGCACAAACCAAACAAATCCAAAAAATATATTGTTGCTTTAAGCCCTGTTTAAGTACAAAAGCGTTCTGAGCACCAATCGCAACAATTAAACTCAAACCGACCATAAAGCCCGTCAGTATTGCCTCTAGCTCACCATTTAATAACTCAGCCCACATATTACTTCACTCAAATTTTGAATGAAGTGATTATCCCGAATCTTGAACCAAAATAACTAAAACTGAGTTAATATCAATATAACTAAAAAATACTCAATAACTAATCATGTTAAATCCTAAGCAAACAGATGCATTTTTGGCAGTGGCTCAAGTCGGTAGTTTTGATCTCGCCGCTCAAACTTTGCATATCACGGCATCGGCTGTGACACTTCGCGTACAGAATTTAGAAAAACATCTGGGGCATTTACTTCTGGTTCGTGATCGCCCCTGTCGACTCACTCATGCCGGTGAAACATTACTTCACTTCTTACAACATCAACAAAGACTCGAGGAATCTTTTATTCAAGATTTAGGCGGACAAAATCATCACGATGGATTTGTAAAACTCAATATCGCGAGCAATGCCGATTCACTTGCAACATGGCTATTGCCAGCGCTTCAGCACACACTGATTGAGCATAAAATCATTATCCATTTTCTTGTCGATGATCAATCACAAACACATCACTTATTGGAAGCAGGACAAGTCAATGCTTGCCTGACCACCCAAGCAGATGCAATGAAAGGCTGTGTTGCTGAATTTTTAGGAAAGATGAAATATCATTTGGTTGCGACCCCATTTTTTATGAAAAAGTGGTTTAACTCTGGATTTCATCGTGAAAATTTACGATCTGCTCCTGCTGTGATTTTTAATGAAAAAGATCGCTTACATACTGACTATATTCAGCAAAATTTTGGTTTAAATGCAAACCAATACCCGCATCACTCTATACCTTCATACAGTGCTTTTTATGATGCAATTTTTACTGGTTTAGGTTTTGGCTGGGTGCCCGAATTTCAAGCGAAATCAGCTTTAGAAAATGGTGAGCTGGTTCAAGTATTTCAACGAGCGAGTCTTGAACTAAACTTGTATTGGCATCACTGGAAACAACAAAGCCCCCAGCTCCACCTACTTACAGAGACACTTAAAGCAAAAGCTCAGTTGCATATGAATGACTTAGCTTAAATGGCTTGGCTTAAAATACTTCAATTAAATCAATTTAAATAAATCAATTCGTTTAAAAAAAGCTCTATCATTAATCAGAAAATGATCATTGAGTAGAAATAAACTGATATGTAAAAATTCCTTCTCCCTTTGGAGAAGGTGAGGAACAATGAATAATAATATTTTTTTGTGAACAATGATTTATGAAAGAATTCTAATCCATAAGTTTAAATAGCTTGGTTAAAAATCTAACTTAGTTAAATTAACTGAGCTCCAAAGTACTGAAAAAATCCTGAATACGATTAAGCAGGATTAATTCCTCAAAGATGATTTCTATAAACCAATGAATTGAAATTCTCTAATCTAGCTGCGTTAATCGAGGTTTGATTGATCCGCATTTTCAAACTTGATCTGTAGTTGTCGAAAGATAGGCGAACTTTGAAATTTTCTGAGAAAATCACTACTGCCGAGTGGCAATGCCGACTCTATAATTTCTCCACGATAGTACGCTTCACGTATTGGCGTAGCTGAAATCGAACCTTTAAGACTCTCTAACTCGAGCATTTCCCATTCTGGAAAAAACTTGAGGTAATATGATGAATCATCTTTAAAATGACCAATTAATCCAACATTATCACGCTCACTCACCTGCGCTGCGACCAAAGATTTCACTAGCTTTTGCCATTTTTGATCATCATAAACATCAATCACATGTATAAAATGAATGCGTTTTTGATCTGATTCAGAAAAGTTAGACAAGATCATCTGCTGCCTTTCATCCGCTGAAAAAGGATTTTTGATATTCCTTTCAGCTTGTGCAGAACCTAAAGCTAAAATTATATTTTGGCTATTTTTTAAAGCAATCTTAATGGTTTGCATATGTGCCAAATGGAACGGCTGAAAGCGACCAATAAACACCAGATAATCAAATTTATATTTCATAACGACGCTAACTTTTTATGAACTCGCCAGTTGTGCCACTTTAATAAATATGCGACATAATAGCATTCATAAAACTTAATCAATTGAAAGCAAGGATAGTACGATGACATTGAGCTGTATTCAACAACCTCATGAACATTTGAACGCTAAATTGGATCAAGGCGTTTTAACATTGGCCATTAATCGTCCTCAAGCCAAAAATGCATTGTACAGCGAACTGTATCTCTGGATTGCTCAAGCATTAGATGAAGCTGATTTAAATCAAGAAGTTCGAGTCGTGATTTTACGTGGTGAAGATACTGACTTCAGTGCGGGAAATGACATGCAAGACTTTATGAAGTCTGCGGCGATGAAAGACCAAATTCGTGCACAGGACGGCCCTCCATTTGTATTATTAAAATCAGCGGCCAAATTCTCAAAACCTTTAATTGCTGCTGTGCGTGGTGTTGCAATTGGCATTGGTGTTACGATTCTATTGCACTGCGATCTGGTATATAGCGATGATACCGCCCTTTTTCAAATTCCATTTGTGAGCCTCGGTCTGTCTCCAGAAGGCGCTTCGAGTAAATTATTGGTTGAACAAGCGGGTTATCACAAAGCAGCAGAGCTTTTATTTACTGCACAAAAATTTAATAGTCAGGTGGCTTTGTCTGCCAACCTTGTGAATGCCGTAGTTGAAGATGCTTACGCTACAGCTCAAAAACAAGCTGAACATTTAGCAGCATTGCCTTTGGCGTCGTTAAAGCAATCTAAAGCCTTAATGAAGCACAATGTTGATGAAATTGTGGAATGGATTGACCATGAAGCTGTTATTTTTATGAGTCGTGTGGGTTCACCAGAAATGATGGAAGCCGTTCAGGCCTTTATGCAAAAACGTAAGCCTGACTTTACGCAGTTTAATTAATTTAGTGCTTTTAAAATTGGATTAATCAAAACTCAGTGCTTATGGAATACTTTAAATTCCATGATTTAAATCCTAAGTTTTAAATCTTAAGTTTTAAATCCTAAGTTTTAAATCTTAAGTTTTAAATCCTAAGAGTTGAAAATTAAGTTTTTAGATAACTGCACTGAGTTAACAAGTTAATTTAACCCTGATGATACCTATCCCCTTTACATCGTTTTGAGAGTTGATATGTCAAATTCTAAGCCAAATTCAAAAACAGATTCTGATCAAACCAAAAAGCGTTATCATGAGGCTGCTCCACTCAATATAGATATTGAAAATTTTAGAAAAGTAGTCAAAAGTCGCCGTTCTGTGCGCAAGTTTACGGATAAACCGATTCCAACTGATGTTTTAGATGACTGCCTGGATTTGGCTTTACTGGCTCCGAATTCATCGAACTTACAACCTTGGACGTTCTATGTCGTTCAGAACCCAGCCAAAAAAGAAAAGATCATTAAAGCATGTCTCAATCAGTGGGCTGCACGTACTGCTGCTGAATTAATTGTATGCGTTGCGCGGACAGATCGTATCAATGAAATGGCAAAACGAAATATCAATGAATTTCCATTTCCTGAAGTTCCACCCCTGATTAAAAAATACTACACCTACATTCCATTGAATTATAAAACTGGTTATTTCAATGCGCTGGGTCGTTTTAAAAAAGTGTCTTTTGGTGTGGCACGTAAGTTAGGTAAACAATTGCCTGTTACAGCTTTTACGCCTGCCGACTCTATTTTATGGGCCAGCAAGACCACTGCACTCGCATGTGAAAACTTGGTTTTAGCCATACGTGCACATGGCTTTGATAGTTGCATGATGGAGGGTTTTGATGAGCCATTGGTTCGTCAAACTTTAAATCTGAGTGATGAAGAGCATCCGATTATGGTGATTGGCGCGGGTGAACGTGCTGAAGATGGCGTATTTTATCCGCAATATCGTTTTAATCGTGATTTGTTTATTCAGAAAGTTTAAAACTGAATATCTAAAATTTGTATGAATTCAAAGGCAGGCTCTTCGTAAGGATGGCTTGCCTTTAATGCTTTTACCACCACTGATGCTTTGTCTTCTGGAACTATGGTTTCAACTCGCCATTCTGGAATTTGTTCTAAGCTATCCAACTCGCCTATAAATGGTTGCGCCCCCTTAATCGGTTTGAATTGACCTGTGCCTAAGACTTGCCATGCACAATGTTCATAATTACCGATGCCACCGGCACCTGCTTCAAAAATGGCGAGCTTGGTTGATTCAAGATGTGATTCAGGAACGTAGTAAATGAGTTTAAGCATTATTTATCAAAAATCTATATATTAATAGAAATTATAATCTCAAAATTCCATTATGAATAATCATCCTTTACTGCAATATATTTCAACAACTTCAAAACATTTATTATGGCAATTTGGAAACAGTGGAACTTTCGGAATTCCTGAGGCTTTAAAAAACTCAGCAAATGAGACTTATCTTCAGACAAAACTTTCGAATGAAGCTCTTTATTTTTTACAAGTTAAAACTTTTCTAGACACTTTTGAAATAGATGAAAGTGATGTTGAGAAGTTCATGAAAGAGAACCCTAATAATCAAAGGTTAGGCTTTGAAATATTTAAAATTTTAGAAAGTACTACTCTTGAAAAGCAAGCTCAAATGCTTGCGAAAGCATTTTCTTTATATGTAAATAAAATAGCGTCTAAGCAAAATTTTGATGAATATACTTATATAACTATGAGACTGAATAGCCATCTTCTTTTTTTAATAGATGAATTGTATTCCATTAAAACAAATCGAGATGATCCTGATTTTGAATATGACATTGAAAATCCAAACATGGAACTTTTAAACTTCGGATTTTTAATTGAAGTATCTTCTCCACTTTACCCAGGTTCAATCCCAATAAGCAGATTTAAAAGAACTGATTTCTTTTATTCTTTTTACGAAAACATTTTCAAATAAGAAATCAAATTAAATAATTTGTAATTTAAATGTCGCAAATTAGGCAGAGATACAAGGATAGACCCCGCTCATAAGTCGAAAATACTCATTAAGTTACAATAAATTGATTTGTAAAATCCCTTCTCCCTTTGGGAGAAGATTAGGATGAGGGAATACTTATTATGACGGTATTGCGTCAATAATGTCTTTTGAAAGAAGTCTAATGCACACTCTGCCTAATAAAAAACTTTTATCTTGCACAAAAGCACTCCCCATGTTCTATCACATGTGTGGAAGTTCAATCCAAATAAAGAATCGCAAATCAAAACTACTCATTTACACATTCAGAATATAACTCAAAGAAAGAAATAAAACCTGCAAAACAATAACCACACCAAACCACATCCATCCTTTTTGACGTAGAGCGACTTTATCAATACTTGTATAACGTTCAATTCTTATCATTTTATCACCTCATTCCAATTTAACATCGAACAGGTATAGCGCAAAAAATCATCACTGATTTCTATACTCTACTCAATGCAAAAATTAAACCAAGTTTTAAACTGTAACATGCTTTGTAAAGGCAAAAAAAAGCCCCTTTCGGGACTTTTTCTTTATTTATGAATTAACATTAACCAATAAATTGACGTGCGTTACGGAACATACGTAACCATGCACCATCTTGATCCCAATCTTCTGGTTTCCAAGAATGCTGAACTGCACGGAAGTTACGTTCAGGATGCGGCATCATAATCGTTGCACGACCATCCGTAGACGTCACACCAGTAATCGCCTCAGGTGAACCATTTGGATTTAATGGATAATGCTGAGTTGGATTTCCAAAGCTATCTACATAACGTAAAGTCACTTGATTGCCTGTATTCAGTGCAGCAATGCTCTGCTCAGAAGCAACCACACGACCTTCACCATGTGCAACAGCGATCGGAAGAATCGAACCTTCCATCCCTTGTAACAGGACAGAGTTAGATTTTTCTACACGAACATTCACAGCGCGCGCTTCAAACATTTCTGATTGATTACGATGGAAACGTGGCCAATTTTCCGCACCAGGAATTAACGGTGCAAGTTGTGACAACATTTGGCAACCATTACAAATACCGAGTGAAAAGGTTTCATCACGGTTAAAGAATTGCTCAAATTGATCACGCAATTTTGGATTGAACAATACTGACTTCGCCCAACCACCACCTGCGCCCAATACGTCACCGTAAGAGAAGCCGCCACATGCCACTAAGCCTTCGAACTCATCTAGGCTAACACGACCTGCAAGTAAATCACTCATGTGTACATCAATGGTATTAAAGCCCACTTTATCAAAAGCGGCTGCCATTTCAACATGACCGTTAACACCCTGCTCACGCAAGATGGCCATATTTGGACGACGTAAATTGATATATGGAGCTTCAATTTCTTCATTCAAGTCAAATGTTGCTTGAGCGATTAAACCTTTATGCTCTTTATTTGCGATCAAGCTATATTCTTGATCTGCTGTTTCAACATTGTCACGTAAACGTTGGATTTGGTATGAAACCTCAGTCCAAGCCTGTTGTAATTCAACACGATCAAGGACTAAATCATTCACTGTTAATGTATCTGATTGATTTACAGTACCAACAACAGCGATTGCATCTTTCAATGTAGATGCAGCGACTTCCGCTTCTAAGCTTGCCCAGTCTGCTTTAGAAATTTGGAGTACTGCACCAATTTCTTCTGCAAATAACGCCGCTGTAGATTGTGGTTCAAGTGCCACACCTAAACGCGATGTAAACATCATTTCAGCAACAGTTGCCAATAAGCCACCATCACCAATGTCATGATAAGCCTTAATCAAGCCACGGTTATTCCAGTCTTGTACCAATGCAAAGAAGTCTTTGAATTCATCAAAACTATCGACATCAGGTGTAACAGAACCGATTGCTTTATAGACTTGCGCTAAGATCGAACCACCTAAGCGGAACTGACCTTTAGAAAGATCAATACGAACCAGTACAGATTCTTCATTTTTCAATTCTGGTGTAAGTGTCTTACGTACATCAAGTACTGGTGCAAATGCAGTAATTACACCTGACATTGGTGAAGTTACAGACTTATCTTCACCCTCATCATTCCACGTGGTACGCATAGACAATGAGTCTTTACCCACTGGAATTGCGATGCCCAACGCAGGACACATTTCCATACCAATGGCTTTCACGCCTTCAAATAAGGCTTGATCTTCGCCTTCTTGACCAGCAGCAGCCATCCAGTTTGCAGACAATTTAATGTCGCTAATCTGCTCAATGTTGGCACACATGATGTTAGTAATAGATTCAGCGACAGATAAACGTGCAGAAGCTGCAGGATTTAACAGTGCAACAGGTGGACGCTCGCCCATTGCCATCGCTTCGCCGGTATAACCTTGCAAACTTGTTGTGGTTACCGCAGCATCAGCCACAGGCACTTGCCAAGGGCCGACAAACTGATCACGCGCAACCATACCCGTAATCGAACGATCACCAATGGTAATAAGGAATGACTTAGAGGCAACTGTTGGATTTTTTAAGACACGGAAAATGGCATCTTTCAATTCTACTTTAGAGCCATCAAAGTCATCGCCTTTGCGTTCTATTGCTTCATAAGAACGACTCATGCGTGGCGTACCACCAAGCATCACTTGCATTGGCATATCCACAGCTTTGTTTTCAAACAGCGGATCTTCAACAGTCAAGTGACGTGCTTCAGTGGCTTCACCCAATACTGCAAACGGGCAACGTTCACGTGCACAAATCGATTCAAACAATTCTAAAGAACTAGGACGAATTGCAAGTACATAGCGCTCTTGTGCTTCATTTGACCAGATCTCCATTGGAGACATACCAGGCTCTAATGATGGAATCTTACGAAGATCAAGCACCGCACCCAATTCATGGTCATTCACCAATTCTGGCATTGCATTTGAAACACCGCCCGCACCCACATCATGTACAGATACGATTGGGTTGTAGTCTTCCATACGCCAGCAGGTATCAATCACTTCTTGGCAACGACGTTCCATTTCTGGGTTTTCACGTTGTACCGAAGCAAAATCTAGATTTTCACCCAATTTACCACTGTCTACAGAAGATGCTGCGCCGCCACCCAAACCAATCAACATGGCTGGACCGCCCAAAACAATCAGCAAATCACCTGGTAAAATCGGATCTTTTTCAACATGGTCAGGACGAATATTACCGTAACCACCCGCAATCATAATTGGCTTATGGAAACCTTTAACATCACCATTGACTTTTTGTTCAAAGGTACGGAAATAACCATTTAACGCAGGACGACCGAACTCATTATTGAATGCTGCGCCACCCAGTGGGCCTTCAATCATGATTTGCAGTGGAGATGCCATACGCGATGGTTTGCCGTAGTTCTCTTCCCACGGTTGTTCAAAGCCCGGAATATTCAAGTTCGAAGTAGTGAATGCCGTTAAACCCGCTTTTGGTTTACCGCCACGACCTGTCGCACCTTCATCACGAATTTCACCGCCCGAACCTGTTGCAGCACCAGCAAAAGGTGCAATTGCAGTCGGATGGTTGTGCGTTTCTACTTTCATTAGTATATGAGCAGCTTGGCTCTTATATTTATAAACGTGGTGACCTGACTCAACATCTAGTTTTGGATAAAAACGGTGAGTGTCGTAACCCACAATCACAGAAGCATTGTCTTTATATGCTGACAATACATCTGTAGGTGATTCTTTATAGGTATTTTTAATCATTTGGAACAATGACAATGGTTGTTTTTCACCATCAATCGTCCATTCAGAACCAAAAATTTTATGTCGACAATGCTCAGAGTTCGCTTGCGCAAACATCATCAATTCGATGTCATGCGGATTACGACCTATTTTATTAAATGCTTCTGTTAAATAATCAATTTCTTCATCAGACAGTGCAAAGCCAAATTCAGAGTTTGCTTTGACCAATGCTTCTTTACCTTGACCCAAGATATCAATTGAGTTCAATGGCTTTGGTTCAGTCTCTGTAAAGAGTGCGGCTGCTTGATCGATTTCTGTAAATACTGATTCAGTCATACGGTCATGTAGAGCCAGCTTAACCTGATCAGAAACTTCAGAAATACCTTTTAAAGTAAACAAAACACCGCGTTCTAAGCGGTGTATCGGTGTATTACAATTGGCAAAAATATCAGTCGCTTTAGATGACCACGGAGAAATCGTCCCCAAACGTGGTGTCACAAGAATCTGAATTTCATCAGCTGCTGCTTGGCGAACTTCAAATAACTGACCGTCATTTAAAAGCGCTAGTGCAGATTGTTGCTGCTGCTCGTTAAGCGCTTGATCAAACAGATAAATCCATTGACTTTCGATTGATTGAACTGAACTCATTGACGTTAAACGATTTAAGAGTTGAGTTTTCTTAAAAGAAGAATGTGCTGATGCACCGGCCACGATATACATGCTGATTTGGCTCCGCGGGCAGGATCTTGTGGATCATACCGCCAATGTGACTTGATAGAGAGCGCATATTCTACTTCGTATTCGCTTAATCAGCTAGATGAAAAAGCAAGTTTATCCTGATTAATGAATGCTGATTTTTATAAAATTCATTTAATTTCAGTGAAAAGATTTAAATTTTACACACTTTAGCAAATCTTAAAGTCGCTATATCCGTCACTTTAAACGACTATATTGATATCCAGTATGCATTTCGCTTTCGTCATGTTGAAGTCTTATTGATGATTTTAAAAGCACATTTGGTTTCTTCTTTTAAGCTATTCACCCAGTCACAAATCAAACTATATAGCAAATCAATGATCTGATCAGACTGCCAGTCATTCTTCTCATTACACTTTTAATCGTACTTCTAAAAATTCAGACACATTTTGATCATTCAGCATAGATCCCGATGTTAAATATTCACATTCTAATTTTTAGACACTTGAAGACGCTGCTCTTTCTGATATCCAGTAAATTTGAAAGGATGATAAACAGTCATTTAAATGATATTCATGGATTAATCATTAAGATCTTTTCATGAGAAAATAGTGCCAAAACAGTCTCAACT
>JAHLFF010000339.1 GCA_018883945.1 Candidatus Acinetobacter avistercoris | reverse complement strand
AAAGTATATTCCCAAAGGAAAAATGAAAAGAAGAGGCTAATTGGAATGAAAATAAAAAAACTTTTGGTTGTTCTAGCAAGGAATATTAAAGGAATAGTGATGACTATAATCAAAACAAGTAAAGAGATGTGATACTTCAATTGCCATACACGACCATGCTCTATTTCATAATCTAAAGTGAATTGATCTCTATTAATAATCTTTTTATTTAGAGTATCAGTGAATTCAGGTTGTTTGAAAACCCTATTCCATTTTTTCTTGATTAAATAATAATCTAAAAATCAGTAGATGAGAAAAACAAAAGTAATTAGCTGACTAAAATGGAAGAGTGGATATAAGCAAATCATTAATGTAATCGAGGTATTGAAAATTAAACTCTTAATATAAATTACATGGCTTTCAGTCGTTGCACAAACGAGTGTACTTGGAAGTGCAATCACAATCGATATGATCAGAATAGATAAGTTTTCAGCGATGAGATAGTAAAGACTGAATAGAGCACTCATTACAATGATAAGAATCCAAGATTTATATAGCATTGAGTTTTGTTTTACTTTTTGATTTATTATAATATTCATAATTACATTCCAAGAAAAAACCCTCCGAAGAGGGTTTTAATAGTAGAAAGCTTACCAGCTTAACGCACCACCAGTTTGATAATCCGTCACACGCGTCTCAAAGAAGTTCTTCTCTTTACGCAAGTCCATCATCTCAGACATCCACTGAAATGGATTGTTTACACCCGCAAATTGCTCAGGTAAACCTAACTGAGACAAACGACGGTTTGCGATGAATTTCAAATACTCTTCCATCATCGCTGCATTCATACCCAATACACCGCGTGGCATCGTGTCGCGTGCATATTCGATTTCAAGCATTGTACCTTCAAGAATCATTTGAATGATTTCTTCTTGGAATTCAGCAGTCCACAGTGCAGGGTTCTCAATCTTGATTTGGTTGATCATATCGATCCCAAAGTTCAAGTGCATAGACTCATCACGTAAGATGTATTGGAATTGCTCAGCAACACCATTCATCTTGTTACGACGACCCATAGACAAGATTTGAGAGAAACCACAGTAGAAGAAGATCCCTTCAAGTACACAATAGAACGCGATCAAGTTGCGAAGCAAAATTTGGTCGTTTTCAGGTGTGCCTGTATGGAAATTAGGATCACATAAAGACTGAGTATATTTCAGACCCCATGCTGCTTTACGTGCGACCGATGGTACTTCACGGTACATATTGAAGACTTCGCCTTCATCCATGCCCAAAGACTCGATACAGTACTGGTAAGCATGTGTATGAATCGCTTCTTCAAATGCTTGACGTAAAATATATTGACGGCATTCAGGGTTGGTAATGTGACGGTAAATCGCCAATACCAAGTTGTTTGCAACCAAAGAGTCTGCTGTAGAGAAGAAACCCAATGAACGCATTACGATGGTACGTTCGTCTTCAGTTAAGCCATTTTCAGACTTCCAAAGCGCGATATCGTGGTTCATGTTTACTTCTTGCGGCATCCAATGGTTTGCACACCCGTCAAGATACTTCTGCCAAGCCCATTCGTATTTGAAAGGAACCAATTGGTTCAAGTCCGCACGACAGTTAATCATGGCTTTGTCGTCAACTTGGACACGCTGTGCACCCATTTCTAGTTCTTCTAGACCCGGTGCAACATCTAAGGTTTCTAAGGCGTTAGATGCTCTTGCCAGCGGATCGGTTGAATCTGTTGCTCGACTTGAACGGGTTCGAGCGGGTTGTGCAGTTGCCACACGCGTCGGTTCGTTGCTTGCATCAGATACCATCTGCGAATCAGTCGCTTTTTGCGGTTCGACGGGCGCAGACTTGTGTTCAGGTGTAGCCGGTTTTTGCGAATCATCTTCGAAATCGTCCCAACTTAGGATAGACATATCAATTCTCTCTTCGTTGCTTATATCTGTTTTTACGACATCTCACAAGCGAGGATGTCCTTACTATACGCTTAATTTGTGTAAGCAAAATTAAGTTTTGCTGATCACAGCGCTAAACATGTTGAATAGGGCAGAGACCTACACTACTTATTTTGCTTACGCTTTTGTTTTCGAATGGCTAAAAACGCATAGACCATCGGGGTGTAAAAGAAAATAAAGCAAAAGACCAGAACAGCGAGTCCTAACGAATAGTTATGGGTCATATGTTGCATGGTCTTTTCCTTGTATTTATAAATTATAGAGTCCAGATGAATCAGGAAACTACATTACAAGTTTTAGGTCTTTATTTGACTTTACGAACTTGCTTGATTGTCGTTTTTGGATGAGATAAAGCATATGCTTTAGTAACAAACCGACCGTCAATAGCACTTTTATAAAATTCGCGCTTATTAGACATCATCTATACTCCTTTGGTAAAGAAAATGACTCATACTGGCTCGCGAAACAATTCAGTGATACAATTCAATCCGCATTGTTATATGCCAGCCTCGTCGTGACCATTTTGGTATCACTTCGAGATTGAAAGCCTTCTAGTTAGTTTTGGTCGACGCTAGAGGGCTTTTTTATGTCTAAATTTTGAATCTCCCTAAATCCCTCTTTAAGAAAGAGGGACTTTCATCACCACTCAAAACTGGTGTGATCCCCCTCCTTGTAGGAGGGGTTAGGGGAGGTTATTTATAGATTACTGACACGCTTCACAATCAGGATTGTCAATTGAACATGCCAATGGCACTGGTGCAGCTTGTGCAAAATCGTCTTCAGTCATGTCAGTTTTCGCTTCAACTACAGGTGCTGCTACAGCAACAGGTGCAGATGTTACAGAACTGTTTTTAACTGCGTTCAATGCGCCAGTATTAATGGTCGATTTCTCAGCAGAAGTTGCACCCAATGCACGAAGGTAATACGTCGTTTTAAGACCACGTAACCACGCCATTTTATAAGTCATGTCGAGTTTCTTACCATTTGCACCAGAGATGTAAAGGTTAAGAGACTGTGCTTGATCGATCCATTTTTGACGACGAGAAGCAGCATCTACAATCCAACGAGGCTCAACTTCGAATGCCGTTGCAAAAATTGCTTTTAATTCTTCAGGAATACGCGCAATTTTTTGTACAGAACCTTCAAAGTGTTTCAGATCGTTCACCATCACTGAGTCCCAAAGACCGCGATCTTTTAACGCACGTACAAGGTACGGGTTAATCACTGTGAACTCACCAGAAAGGTTAGATTTCACATACAGGTTTTGGAAAGTCGGTTCGATGGACTGAGAAACGCCACAAATATTTGAAATCGTTGCAGTTGGAGCAATCGCCATCACGTTTGAGTTACGCATACCATCTTTTTGAACTTTGGCACGTAAAGTATCCCAATCCAAACGTTGTGTACGATCAACTTCAAACATACGATCTGGACGTGATTTCGCAACGATATCTAAAGAGTCAATTGGAAGAATCCCTTGATCCCACAATGAACCTTTAAATGTCTCGTAAGGACCACGTTCAACAGCCAAATCACTTGATGTTG
Source organism: Candidatus Acinetobacter avistercoris (assembly GCA_018883945.1). GTDB lineage: Bacteria > Pseudomonadota > Gammaproteobacteria > Pseudomonadales > Moraxellaceae > Acinetobacter > Acinetobacter avistercoris. The sequence goes on along the minus strand of JAHLFF010000339.1, from coordinate 8,767 downwards.
AAATTGCGTAGTAGCTGATTACTTCCATTGATTCATCTGCAAACTCAACAGCAGCGTCAGAACCATAGGCAAGATTCATTTCATATAAAGCATCTTGGAAGCCCATGATACCCATACCCACTGGACGATGCTTCATGTTTGAAGTACGTGCTTGTGGAACAGCGTAGTAGTTGATATCGATCACGTTGTCGAGCATACGAACTGCAGTTTTTACAGTGCGAGCAAGTTTTTCACGGTCAAGAACACCGCCTTGAACGTGTTGTACAAGGTTAATCGAACCTAGGTTACATACTGCGATTTCATCTTTATTGGTATTTAACGTAATTTCAGTACATAAGTTTGATGAATGCACGACACCCACGTGTTGCTGTGGTGAACGTAAGTTACAAACGTCTTTGAACGTGATCCAAGGATGACCTGTTTCAAACAACATAGACAACATTTTGCGCCACAAATCTTTCGCACGAATTACTTTGTGCAACATATTTGTTTCTTTCGCAATGCCTTCATAATAAGCATAACGTTCAGCGAATTCTTGACCCATTAAATCATGTAGATCTGGCGTTTCAGAAGGCGTGAATAATGTCCACTCACCATCTTCGAATACACGTTGCATGAATAGATCTGGAACCCAGTTCGCTGTATTCATGTCATGCGTACGACGACGGTCATCACCTGTGTTTTTACGAAGCTCTAGGAATTCTTCAATGTCCAAGTGCCAAGTTTCAAGGTATGCACATACTGCACCTTTACGCTTACCACCTTGGTTGACTGCAACAGCAGTGTCATTGGCAACTTTAAGGAAAGGAACAACACCTTGTGATTTACCATTGGTCCCTTTGATATAAGAGTTCAATGCACGAACAGGTGTCCAGTCATTACCTAGACCGCCAGCCCATTTAGACAACATTGCGTTATCACGCATCGCGCCATAAATGTCATACAGGTCATCATCAATCGTGGTTAAGTAGCAGCTCGACAACTGAGGACGTAAAGTTCCTGAGTTAAATAACGTCGGAGTAGACGCCATGTAATCGAAGCTTGATAATAAATTGTAGAATTCAATTGCACGATCTTCACGGTTTTCTTCATTCAGGGTAAGACCCATCGAAACACGCATGTAGAACAATTGTGGTAATTCGAAACGAACACCATCCGAATGGATGAAGTAACGGTCAAATAAAGTTTGAAGACCTAGGTAGGTAAACTGGTTTGAGCGTTCAGGTTTGATCGCTGCTGCCAATTTAGCCAAATCAAAGTTAAGCAATTCTGGTGAAAGAAGATCTAACTCAATCCCTTTTTTCAAGAAAGTTTCGAGCGCATCACCTTCGATGGTGTCAGTCGACAAGCCCAAGAACTCAAGACCTGTAGCAACCAAGTTATCGCGAAGTAAACGCGCAGTCACGTAGGTATAGTTTGGTTCTTGCTCAATACGGGTACGCGTCGCCATCATCATTGTGGTTGAGATGTCAGTTGCTTTTACGCCGTTATAAAGGTTCTTAACGGTTTCGTCGATAATCGCTTGAACGTCGATACCTTCCAAGCCTTCACTTGCTTTAGAAATCGTTGCTTCAAGACGGCTTAAATCGAGCGGTTGTAACTGACCGTCAGTGCCAGTGATTTGTAGCGTAGGGTGGTGGTGTGCACCCAATTGTTTACGCGCATCTGAACGTTGTTCACGATAGATGACATAAGCACGAGCGACTTTTTGTTCGCCAGTACGCATAAGTGCCAACTCAACTTGGTCTTGAATTTCTTCAATGTGAATTGTGCCACCAGACGGTAAACGACGGCTGAACGTGTTCATCACCATCTCAGTCAGCTGAGTGATACGGTCATGAATACGACTCGAATCTGCACTTGGCTGTCCTTCAACAGCTAAAAATGCTTTACCAATTGCTACAGAGATTTTTTCTGCATCAAAAGAGGCAACGTCACCAGTGCGTTTAATCACTTGAAGTTGACCAGGGGTTGTATTAGCGCTCATTGTCAGCGTAGCTCCATTGTCATCATTATTATGTTTATAGACCACTTGAATCGGACAAAATCTAAAGATTCCTTCATCACGACATTTTGGGGGATAAACACAAGACTTAGTGGTTTAATTAAGATTAAGACACAAGATACGGTAAATTTGATATTAGATCAATATTGACTTTTTGATATTTTTCCCCCGCCAAGCTGGGTGGGGATTGTTGGTGTTTTTTGTCAAAAATCAGTTTTTCAATCAGCTTAAATCTAGCGTCGCTAAGCATAACAGAGAGTTTTTGGAGTGCTTATAGATAAGGTTGTGGATAACTCAAAAAGCGATGAAAGCCACATTAAAAATAGATTTGGAAATATTTTGTATGAAAAAATATAGTCGACTCAGCTTGATCGTTTGCTTTACTCGCGAGACTGGGTTGTTCGATATTTTGAAAAAGACACTATAATTCAATGGCTAATAAAAAATAACAAAATGCTACGCTCGTGTATCAGTTTGGTGAACAGCATCTTGTTTACAATGTAAACGTGTGTATATTGCAAATCATAGCGTGTTAATTCTGTGAATATTTAGACAGATTAGACAGACACCTTAACAAATATAGGGGCAGCATATGAGCCAAGAAGAAAAGTTACCAAAGATTTTGATCGTTGAAGATGACGAGCGTCTTGCACGTTTAACGCAAGAATACCTTATTCGTAATGGTTTAGAGGTTGGGGTAGAGCCTGATGGTAATCGTGCGATTCGTCGTATTATTGCTGAGCAACCAGACATGGTTGTGTTGGATGTGATGCTGCCAGGTGCTGATGGTTTGACCGTTTGTCGTGAAGTTCGACCACATTATCATCAACCGATTCTCATGTTGACTGCGCGCACTGAAGATATGGACCAAGTATTGGGTCTAGAAATGGGTGCAGACGATTATGTGGCTAAACCTGTTCAGCCGCGTGTGCTTTTAGCACGTATTCGTGCATTGCTTCGTCGTACAGACAAAACACCGGAAGATGAAGTGGCTCAGCGTATCGAATTTGATGACCTTGTTATTGACAATGGTGGTCGTTCGGTGACCTTAAATGGTGAGTTGGTTGACTTTACCAGTGCTGAATATGATCTCTTATGGTTGTTGGCATCAAATGCAGGGCGTATCCTGTCGCGTGAAGATATCTTTGAGCGTCTTCGTGGTATTGAATATGACGGACAAGATCGTTCAATCGATGTTCGTATTTCGAGAATTCGTCCAAAAATTGGCGATGATCCTGAAAATCCAAAACGTATTAAAACAGTACGTAGTAAAGGTTATTTATTCGTAAAAGAAACCAACGGGATGTAATCCCGTTTGGTTGCGTCTAGTGCAACTCACCAAGGTTACCTACGTGTCTAAACACAGTATCTTCCTGCGTATATACGCAGGCCTCGTTATCTTGGTTGTTCTTGTAGCGATTTTTGGTTATTTGCTCATTCAAGTGATTAACTATCAACGAGCTCAAGAATACCGAGAGTCTTTAACTGATGGCGTGGCTTATGTTATTAGTGAGGGAGTTGCACGACAGCAGACCGAACAACAAAAAATGGATTGGATTTCTGATGCTTCAACGCTCTTAGAACTTCCCATTTATTATTTGGACTCCAATAAGATTGATTTATCTCGTGCAGAGCAAAAACGAATAGATAACCGTCAAGCGGTGGTTCGTTATGATGCTGATCAAGGGGTGGCTTATCTTATTATTGGTTTGATTGGTGATCCAAGTCATTTGCTTTATATCTATATAAAGCTAGACGGTTTGGGTGAGCGCCAAATGAAAGCGTTGCCCATCTTTGTCATGGATTATCTGGTTTATTATCCTGGGCAAGAAAAAGAATACTTAAAGAAAATTCAAAAGCACTTCTCTTATAAGATTGATATTCAGAATATTTCACAATTGAGTTTGGACTCTGAGCAAATTGGGCGATTGCGCTCAGATCAGGGTGTGATTCAATATCAAGACAGTGCAACTGCACGAGGCACCACGATTTCAATCCTTTCTCCTATGCCAAATGCGCCTGGTGAGATTTTGGTGATGGGGCCAGTACCAATGTTCAATTGGATGCCATTCCAATTGGCAGCGGGGATCACCTTACTGAGTATGTTTATACTGTGTATGGGGGTTTACGGTTTAATTGTGCCGATGCAGCGCAAACTGAAACAGGTGAATAATGCCTTAGACGTTATGCAGAAAGGCGAAATGTCAGTTCGTGTCCCTGTCGAGGGTTATGATGAAATGGCAAGTTTGGCCTCTAGTTATAACAATATGTCTGATCATATTCAGCGTTTAATCGAAGCACAGCGAGAACTCATGCGTGCGGTGTCGCATGAGCTGCGAACGCCAGTAGCACGTATTCGTTTTGGTATGGAAATGTTGGTTGATGAAGAAGATTATGAATATCGTCAACAACAAGTGGATATGATCGATAAAGACATTGAAGCATTAAACACTTTAATTGATGAGATAATGACCTATGCCAAGCTTGAACAAGGCATGCCTTCACTGGATATAGAGCAAATTGTTCTATTTGAAGTGTTGGATCAAGTGGTGATCGAAACCGAGGCACTCAAAACCAATAAAGAAATTCAATTGGTGGCTCCACCTGCAACGTTGCTTGTAGATGCTGAGCGTCGTTATTTGCATCGTGTGGTGCAAAACTTGGTGGGGAATGCTGTGCGCTACTGTGATGATAAGGTTGTCGTCAGTGGTGGTGTGACCGAGCAGGGGATGGCTTTTATTTGTGTTGAGGATGACGGCCCAGGTATTCCTGAAGAAGACCGAGATCGAATCTTTGAAGCTTTTGCGCGTTTAGATGATAGTCGAACACGTGCATCTGGAGGCTATGGTTTGGGACTGTCAATTGTGAATCGTATTGTGTATTGGTTTGGCGGAACGATTAAAGTCGATCAAAGTCCAAATTTGGGAGGAGCACGCTTTACCATGGAGTGGCCAGCTCGTCGTTTTAAAAAGAAAAAAGTAATTTAGTTTCTGAATTTTGATCTCATTTTTTAAAGTTCAAGTTAAAGTTAGGCTTGGGTGAAAAAGATCTGTTTAGTCGAAAAACAAAAAAAGTGCCATGAGGCACTTTTTTTATGGTTGAAAGTTTTAGCTGCTTATTCGTAAATATGAAATTACGAAGGTTTACTCATAATTGTTTGCATCAGGCTCAATGATGCGTTTTCCTTCTCTAAGCGCTGCCAAAGCATCTTCATTAAAGTCGATCAATAAACTGTTATTTTGCGCATCAATTTTATATTTGCTCATGATTTTTTGATCGCCATTAATCGTCTCAACAGCATATTCATCGGCAATGTTGAGAATACCATCTAGATTTGTTGTGGTTGATGCTAAATCTTGACGAAAAATTTGATAAATATCTCGAAGGTCAAAAATGGCATTACTCGCATCAGGATGTTTTTTAATATAGCTTTCTAAATGACGAATGATCAATTGCGCAAATAAGAAATAATTAGGTTTGTGAGTGAATTCTAATGTCATATATCGTTATCCTTATTTCAGGTGACTTTTCGAGTTTTAGATAGTAATACCACAAAGAATTAGTGCTTGCTCAAGGTGTTGCAAAAAAGACACAAGAAATCAAAAATATGATGCATAAGTTGGCCTCTTCACAACTGTGAATAGGAGATTGTTTTTAAATTGAGTCTGCGGGTTGATTAAAAAAACAACATGAATGACGAATTTGTTATTTCTCTGGAAAATAGTTAAAATAAATAGAATTGATAATGAAAGGGCTTTTTGTTTTATAGATACATATTTTTCAAAAAAGATAGTCGCTAAAATCGGCTAAAAAACTCTTAACCCGAGAAAAAATAATAAAAGTGATTATATTGATTTGTAAAATCGATTAGCTGCGGATGGAATAGGATCAAAACCAATTAAATTAAATATCGTTTAAAAAATCATCCTAAAGACTAAGTTGTATAAGCTAGCAAGAGACGTCATCAATCAGGTACAATTGGCGGGATTAATTTTGTGTTTGGTGTATTCGAAGGCCAATACATACATTCTTTGTTGATAAATAGGCCTGCCAGGAGTTATCCCCGCATGAGTGCCATTACTCCATACGATTGGGCTATTATTGCCTTCGTGATCGGCGTTACTTTTTTATGCGTCTTTATGCTTACAGTTCCATTACTCCTTGGGGGTAAATCATGGGGCCGTGCTAAGCAAGAGCAGTTCGAGTCAGGCGTAGTTGGTGCTGGTGGTGCACGTATTCGCTTGTCTGCAAAATTCTATCTGGTTGCAATTTTCTTTGTCGTATTCGACTTGGAAGCACTTTATCTATATGCATGGGCTGTTTCAGTTCGTGAAGTAGGCTGGATAGGTTTTATTACAGCAGCTGTGTTTATTTTAGTTTTACTTGTTGGTTTGGTTTATGAACTGTCTACTGGTGCATTAAATTGGGCACCTTCAGATAAGCGTAAAGCAGCAGGGATTAGAGCTAAAATTGGTTCACCGAATATGGACCTCTCAGAAATTACTCGCTTCAATAATATTGAGGAGTTGGTGATTGATCCTACAGGTCAAATCCCAGCACAATCATCTGGTCGTGTGAAAACCTCACAGACTACATCATCTGATAAGGAGTAATACGGGATGAAATACACATTAACCCGTGCGAATCCGGATGCTGATCAATATCCACTTCAAGAGCGCCAGATCGTAACTGATCCGCTAGAAGACGAAGTGAATAAAAATGTGTTTATGACTCGTTTAGAGGATTTAGCACATACAGCAGTAAACTGGGGGCGTAAGAACTCAGTTTGGCCGTTTAACTTTGGTACATCATGCTGTTACGTCGAGTATGCAACGACGTTGACGGGTGTACATGACTTGTCACGCTTCGGTGCGGAAGTTATTCGTGCTTCGCCTCGTCAGGCAGATTTGATGATCATTGCAGGAACATGCTTTATTAAGATGGCACCTGTAATTCAGCGTTTGTACGAACAAATGCTTGAGCCTAAATGGGTGATCTCAATGGGTGCATGTGCAAACTCTGGTGGTATGTACGACATTTATTCTGTTGTACAGGGTGTCGACAAAATCATTCCTGTTGATGTCTATATTCCAGGTTGCCCACCACGACCTGAAGCTTTGATTCAAGCTTTAATGTTATTACAAGACCAAATTCAACTCGAACGTCGTCCGCTTTCAGCGGTGATTGGTGATGATCTTAAGCCGATATATAAGCCAAAGATGCAGCCAGAACGTGACCGTAAAAATGCTGAACGTATTGCGGTGAAAAATTTGCGTTCTATGGATGAAATTAAATAATTTAAACGCAAAGTATTGATGCACCGAGTTGGGTGTAATTGTCGTTTTTATTGAATAAATTTGAATTAAATAGGAAGCCAAGCCAATGGCTGAAACTGACATTGCTATGCCAGAATCAACTCCAGTTGATTCACGCCCTGCATTTGCGATTGTAGAAGATCTCAAAACCAAATTTGGTGAGAACTTCTATGTGCAAAAGACGTTTGAAGATTTTCCGACAGTCTGGGTCGAGCGCGCACGTGTACAAGACGTTTTAATGTTCTTACGTACAGTGTCACGTCCTTACGTGATGTTGTTTGACTTGTCTGCTACAGATGAGCGTTTACGTACCCATCGTGACGGTTTACCTGCGTCCGACTTTACAGTGTTCTATCACTTACTGTCATTAGAGCGTAATTCAGATATTCGTATTAAAGTTGCGTTGTCAGAGAGTGATCTTAATCTCGCGACTGCAACCAACATTTGGCCAAATGCCAACTGGTACGAACGTGAAGCTTACGATATGTTCGGGATCAATTTCGAAGGGCATCCGATGCTCCGTCGTATTTTGTTACCAACCTATTGGGAAGGTCATCCACTTCGTAAAGAATACTCGGCACGTGCGACTGAATATACCCCGTATATGCAGAACCAAGCCAAGCAGGATTTTGAGCAAGAACATTTGCGTTTTGTACCCGAAGATTGGGGTCTAAAACGTGGTAATGAAGATGAAGACTTCATGTTCTTGAACTTGGGTCCGAACCATCCATCTGCGCACGGTGCATTCCGTATTATTTTGCAGTTAGATGGCGAAGAAGTAAAAGACTGTGTGCCTGACATTGGTTATCACCACCGTGGTGTGGAAAAGATGGCTGAACGTCAAACTTGGCATTCATTTATCCCGTATACAGATCGTGTCGACTACTTAGGTGGTTGTGCGCAGAACATGCCTTATGTCATGGGTGTGGAGCAATTGGCGGGGATTACCGTTCCTGATCGTGCGCAATGTATCCGTGTGATGATGTCAGAATTGTTCCGTATCAATAACCACTTATTGTTTATTGGTACAGCGATTCAGGATGCTGGTGGTATGACCCCCGTATTCTATATGTTTGCGGATCGTCAAAAAATCTATGACGCGATTGAAGCGATCACCGGTTACCGTATGCATCCAGCTTGGTTCCGTATTGGCGGTACTGCGCACGATTTGCCAAACAACTGGCAGCACCTCATTCGCGAAATCCTTGAGTGGATGCCGAAGCGTATGAATGAATACTATACTGCTGCATTACGCAACTCAGTATTCATGGGACGTACGCAAGGTGTAGCGCAATATGACGCTAAATCTGCATTGGCTTGGGGTGTAACAGGTACGGGCTTACGTGCGACAGGTATTGATTTTGACGTTCGTAAATATCGTCCATATAGTGGTTATGAAAACTACGACTTCGAAGTACCTCTAGAATACGAAGGCGATGCTTACGCA
>JAHLFF010000338.1 GCA_018883945.1 Candidatus Acinetobacter avistercoris | reverse complement strand
ATTATTAAGACAATACAATTATTAAGATAATTGTTGAGTGAAAGATAATAAATTTATTATTTTCAATAAAATAAAGTCCTCAATAAAACCAATCAATTTTTCAAGTTAAAGATATTTAATCAGATCTAATGTTGGTACAATTCGCGCAAATTTTAGATTTGGTGTTGTTGTGTTTGAAAAAACGGCTGAAAAAAGTTTAAATTTATTGGGTTGGGAAATCGATAATCACTGGGATTTGAATATTGATCAATGCGTGATGATTGCAGCACCACATACCAGTAATTGGGACGCACTTTATGCTCGCTTAGCTTTAAAAGCGTTGGGCGTAAATGTTCGAATTACGATTAAAGATAGTTATATGAAGTTCCCGCTTGGACCTTTTGTACGAGCAATGGGAGGCATAGGAATTGATCGCAGTCCAAAAGCCGCGGGTCAAGAAAGACCAAGCATGGTCGAAGTGATGAGTGAGTTATTTAACAAGCATCCTAAATTAGTCATGCTGGTGACACCCGAAGCGACACGTGCTAAACAAGAACAGTGGAAAACGGGTTTTTATCACATTGCTGTGACAGCAGGAGTTCCAATTGCTTTGGCGTATATGGATTATGCAAAAAAGAAAACAGGTGTGGGCAAAATTATCTATCCATCTGGTGATATGGATAAAGACATGACTGAGATTATGGCGTTTTACGCCCAAATTAGCGGGAAAATTCTAAATAACTTTAGTGTCGATCAACGCTATGTAAAATAACGCTATGTAAAATAAAATCGTCAAGATTAACGTAAGTAAAAACAAGGCAGGTTCATCCTGTCTTTTTTAGACAAGTATTTAAAGTGAGATTAAATTTAAAAAATTCTCTATTTTATAATGTTGTGAGCAGGTTTTATTCTTGAGCCACTTGAGTTGCACCACCTAAGTAATAGCAAGCTAATCTAAAAGCTTTATATTCATTTTGAATAATTTGGCTTAATGGCACATCGAATAATGTATCTCCAGCTTTATAGTCATCGATATAGGTATTTGCTTTAACTTTACTGACAGCTAAAGTCCGTTGATGAAAGTCAATAATCGGATTATGTCCCAATTGTTCATAATCAACATTGCTACATTCAAATTGATTAAGTAACTCTTCTGCGACTTTGATTTCGCTGGATGTGCCAAATGTACAACCTGTTAAGAACAATAGGCTTAGAAACAAGGGGATCTTCATTACAAATATAATAACAATAAGTGTAGCGCTATCTTACGTGTTTTTTTTAATGAAATGCTCGAACTTGATAATAAATTTCATTGATTTAAAAGAATTTTTATATTGAACGATTTTGATAGTGAATAAAAAAAGAGTTTTTTAGTTTTTGCTTTAGTTAACACAGATTTTAAAATTTAAAAGCTTTTCAATATTTATTCAATCCAGTGATTAATAGAATACAGCCAGACATAAAGAGCAAGCTTAAAACGATATTTTTAAATTGTTTTTCAGAAATTTTATAAAATAATTGTGCGCCAAATATAGCAGGTAAACTGACGACTAAAATGATAACGATCATATAACTGAGATGATTTTTATTTATTGTATTTTGAAAAATATAAACGGCAAGTGTAAACAATTGAATCGCAAAATTAAAATGTCGTAAGATATAACGTTGATGATCTTTGGGCAGATTTTTGAGCATGACCCAGGCGGAGGGAAGTGCGCCGCAAAATCCACCAAGGCCACCGAAAATACCGCCTATAAAACCAATGCTTGAATCTGCTATTTTACCTGCATGATGTATTGCATTTATGCGGGGAGAAAAATACATAAAAGGGCACCACAGAATAAGAAAAATGCCTAAAATGAGTTTGAAAATCTCTGCATTTACAATGTATAGCAATGAAGTTCCCAGAGGTACACCTAACAAACCAGCGATGATGTAGGGTAGAACTAAACGACGGTCAACATGGAACTTTTGCTCTTTGCCAAGTGAAATGAGATGACACCAAAGCGAAGCAAAAACCACAAGCGGAGCTGAGATTTGAGGTGGAAGAATCCATACCCAAAATGACATGGCAATAAGGGCAAAGGCAAAGCCTGTTAATCCTTGTACAAAGCCTGCAATTACAGCCCCGAATATAAATACAATCCACATATTCAGTTAAATGGTTTTATATGTGTAAAGTGAAAATGACAGCAGTACATATGATCGTCCAATCTTCTTGGAGAGAGAATACGGCTTTGAGAAGTTAATTTAAAATAATGTATTCAGCAGGTTTTATGAATATTTAAACTATAGAGAATGCACAAAAAATAAAAAGCCCTGAAAATTTAAATCAGGGCTCTTTTTTTAAACGTTGTGTTAAAGCATCAATCTGCTTTTTTGTTTAAAGTTTGAGTTAATCCATTAATATCACCACCATTAATCCCTAACTCACTCATTAAGCTATCAATTAAAGGTGCTTGTGAACGATAACGAAGGGCGCTATTGACCACTTGATCTGATAGCGCAACTTGACCTTGTTCACCATTTTCTCCGACAGATACAGAACTTCCGCCTAAGCCACCTAGACCATTGACCTGAAGAATCTTAATGTCATCAATGTTTTCCATCGGTTTAACACTTTCACGAATAATTTCAGGTAAATACTTGAGTAAAGCCAAGCGAATTTGCATTTCGACCTGTTCAGAAGACAAGATATTATTGGCTTCATTCACAGCGCGTGTACCTTCAGCATCAACTTGATATTGCTTCTCTTGTGCTTCAGCCAGCAAGATTTTCGCATCAGCTTCACCTTTCGCTTTTAAACGAACTTTTTCAGCTTCTGCTTCAGCGCCAATTCGAACTGCTTCTGCATCATCTGCGGCTGCTTGTTTAGAGGCTTCTGCTGCAACAGTAATTGAAATTGCATCAGTTTCAGCTGCCTGTTTTGCAGCGACTAACTCGACAGCTTTTACACGTTCTGCACGTTGTGTTTCACGAACGGTGATGACTTCTTCTTCTGCTTTTACCGCTTGAGCACGTGCTTGGTCAGCCAGTGCTTTTGCCTCAGATTCAGCACGAGATTTTTCAGCAATGGCAATCGCACGGTCTTGCTCAGCTAGTTCAATGGTTTTCTTTTGTTCGACTTGTGCTTTTTGAATCGCTTGAGATTTGATAATATTTTCATTTTCAATATCGCGATCGGCTGCAATACGTTTTAATTCAACTTGACGATCAGCAACAATTTTTGCTTCTCCTGCTTCACGTTGTTTTTCTGAGTCTTTTGTTGCAATTTCAGCTTGTTGTTCTGCACGACGGATTGAAAGTTCGCGGATTTGTTCCATCTTAGAATACTCTTCTTCACGAGTGATTTTAAGACGTGCTTGTTCGGTTTCAAGATTTTTGGTTTTAATTGCAAGATCAGCATCTTGTTCAAGACCATTTCGTTTTTTACGACGATCTTCAATCGTTTCGGTCAGTTTAGTTAGACCTTCAGCATCAAAAATATTTTGTGGATTGAAG
>JAHLFF010000337.1 GCA_018883945.1 Candidatus Acinetobacter avistercoris | reverse complement strand
ATCTGGAATTTCAGACAAATCACGGACATTCTCTTGAGGAATAAAGACTAACTTAACGCCTCCACGATGTGCTGCGAGTAATTTCTCTTTCAAACCACCAATACGCATTGCTCGACCAGCAAGACTCGTTTCACCCGTCATGGCAATGTCAGGACGAATAGAGATGCCTGTAAACGCAGAAACCAATGCTGTAGTCAGGGCTAGACCTGCAGATGGGCCATCTTTAGGCGTAGCACCTTCAGGTAAATGCACATGCACATCTGTTTCTTCAAACAGTGATGCTTCAATACCTAACTCTTCAGCACGGGTACGAACCACAGTCATGGCAGCAGTGATCGATTCTTTCATCACATCGCCAAGAGAACCTGTCGTTACAAATTTGCCTTTACCTTTCATCGCGGCAACTTCGATGGTCAGTAACTCACCACCCACTGAGGTCCAAGCCAAACCATTTACACGACCGATCTGAGCTTCTTCTTCAGCCATACCGAAGTCGAATTTATGCGGTCCTAAGTAATCAGGCAAGTTTTCAGTAGTCACATCGATTTGAAGATTCTTCGCTTTTTTACTAACAGCTTCTTTCACTACTTTTCGTGCAATTTTAGACAGCTCGCGTTCTAAGCTACGAACTCCAGCTTCACGGGTATAGCGCTGTACAATGTCACGAATCGCTTCTTCGTGCACAGTCAGTTCTTTACCGCGTAAGCCATTATTTTTGATCGCTTTCGGTACAAGATAGCGATCTGCAATATTGACTTTTTCATCTTCGGTATAGCCCGGCAGACGAATAACTTCCATACGGTCCAGTAGGGCCTCAGGAATATTCATACTATTCGCCGTACAGATGAACATGACTTCAGATAAGTCTAAATCAAGATCTAAATAATGATCATTGAACTTGCTGTTTTGTGAAGGATCTAAAACTTCAAGCAGCGCAGATGCAGGATCACCACGGTAGTCTTGTGCCATTTTGTCGATTTCATCGAGCAAGAACAGTGGGTTCTTCACGCCGACTTTAGTCAAAGACTGCACAATTTTACCGGGCATCGCACCAATATAGGTACGACGGTGACCACGAATTTCAGCTTCGTCACGTACACCACCAAGTGCCATACGGACAAACTCACGTCCAGTCGCTTTGGCAACAGATTCACCTAGAGATGTTTTACCTACACCTGGAGGACCGACTAAGCAAAGAATCGGACCTTTAAGTTTCTTAACGCGTGACTGAACTGCAAGATATTCAACAATACGTTGTTTAACTTCGTCTAAACCATAATGATCAGCATCTAAAATTTCCTGCGCTTTATTCAGGTTGATGCTAACTTTGCTCGCTTTATTCCACGGCGTATCTAAAATCGCTTCGATATAGTTACGTACAACAGCGGCTTCACTTGAAGCAGGTTGCATTGCTTTAAGTTTACGGAACTCAGCTTCAGCTTTTTTACGCACGTGCTCTGGTAGATCAGCTTCAGCAAGACGTTTTTCAATTTCTTGAATATCATCTTCCGCACCGCCGTTCATGTCAGAAAGTTCACGTTGAATGACTTTCATCTTTTCATTGAGGAAGTATTCGCGCTGATTTTTTTCCATTTGGCGTTTTACATTGTCATGTAATGATTGCTCAATCTGTTGTTCTTCAGATTGTTGCAATAAATAGGTCATGAGTTCGGTTAAATGCGCTTCAAACTCGTCATGCTCTAAAAACTTTTGTTTAACATCAATGTTTAATGGGATACGCGTTGCGACAAAGAACAATAATTGTAATAAGTCTTCAATTTTATTTGCCGCAGCTATCAGCTCACGTGCATTACGTAATTTTGCTTCAGCATATTGAGCAAATAAAGCACGTAACTCTTCTAAACGAGTTTCTTGCGTGTCTTTATCGATTTCAACAGTGGTAGGACTTAGCGCATGTTCCGCAGAGTAATAATCATCATTGTCGATGATATTCACCAATTTTGAACGGTGAATACCCTCAATTAAAACTTTGATGCAATTTTCATCATTTTCATGATTAACAACCTGCACAATTTTCGCGACAGTGCCGTACTGATATAAATTTTCGTGATCGATTTCTTCTGTAAGTGAATCTTGTTGCGCGACCACGAATACTAAATTGTCACTGTTACGAGCTACATCAACTGCTTTGATCGATTTTTCGCGACCAACAAATAGCGCAATTTGCATGTGTGGATACACCACAACATCACGTAATGCTAAAAGCGGTAAGACGCTTGGGATCTGAAGATCTAAGTTTTCTTCGTTCATAATAATATCAGTCATGAGCACTCCTAATGAGTGACAACGGTGTTGCCATATTTTTTAATAGTGATGTGTATTTTAAAAATTACAAGGGCTTTTAATAAGAAAAAAGTGAATTCAGGTGTAATTTTCATTTAATATGCAGTTTAAATGTGGTTTTTGTTAAAATTTCGATTAAATTTATAGGATTGAGTAGGACTGATACATTGATCTAAAGTCTGATCCCATGACCTACGATTTAACTTTTGCTCAAGTAATTGAAAATCATGTGCCAGTCCAACTCGGATCGGTTTCATAGGGGCTGAAGCGAGTGTTCGATCATAAAAACCGCCGCCCATTCCCAAGCGTGTTCCATAAACATCACATGCCAACAAAGGCATAATTAAAAAATCTAAATGGGACACATGAACGCCCCGACTGGCCGTGGGTTCTTTCATCCCTAAGGCATGACGAGAAAAGCGCTGATTGTTATATTGTTGAGCTGAAATTTTGATCCACACTAAACGCTGATTCATATTGCAAATCATAGGTAAATACACCTGTTTAGCATGCGCAAAACAATGTTGAATAATACGTGTGGTTTGAATTTCACCAAAGGCATGCAAATACAAACCAATTTTTTTTGAATGTTTAAAATGTGGATTTTTGATCAGTTGCTGTAAGACTTTTAATTCGGCTTGTTTTTGTTGAAATAGCGAAACTGATCTCCGCTGTTTTCGAATCTCTCTACGAAGTTGATTTAAATCAGTCATTTTGAATCCGTAAAATTTAAAAACGCTAAGGTTTTAATCCTTGGTTAAAGGCGGCTTAAGGGTTTCAGATTTTTTTAGATTTTGAAGTATTGGACAGCTATTTTCAGAGCTGCTACTACATTCTTCTAACCAACTAGAAAGCCTGTTTTTTAGGTGATGTAACTCGTCAATGCGTTGATCAATTTTATTTAACCTTTGTTCAATCACTTTACGAACGTTTTTTCGATCATCTAGCTCTAAGTTTAATAAATCTTGAATCTCACTGAGCTGAAGACCGGCATCTTTACCACGCTGGATAAAATTTAAAGTCTCAACATCTTGTTCATTATAGTATCGATATTTACCCTGTTGCGCAGGCACTCTTAATAAACCAATACGTTGATAATAGCGAATAGTTTCAACATGAGAATTGGTGAATTGAGCAAATTTTCCAATGGTAAACATTGCATACCTCACACAACAAATTTGATTTAAATTTGATGAAGTTGATCAAAAAATAATTACCTAGGTGATCTTGAAATAAGTCTTGACTCTGTACCCAAGTACAGCCTTTATTCTAGCATAAATATTCAAAAAATCAGGTCCATCATGACAGATCAAAAGCAAAATTCATGTTGTTCTAAGCCAACTGAAAAAGCGCAAAAATCTTATATTGATCCAGTCTGTGGTATGACTGTTCAAGATGCTCATAAACCCAATACTGTATTTGAAGATCAGCAGTATTATTTTTGTTGTGAAGGATGCCTCAAAAAATTCTTAGCTGAACCCTCACGGTTCTTAAATAAAAATAAAGCAGGTAAAAAAGCAGACTTAGACTCTTCTACGTCCAGTTGTTGTGGACCAAAACCCTCAATCAAAGAGATTAAAAAGCCAAGTTGTTGTGGTTCAACATCGGCTTTAGAGGGAGGTTCTAATGATGCTTTGAATGCTGAACAACAAGCAATTGATCCTGTGTGTGGCATGTCTGTCAGCACATCTACAGATTTAAAAACCGAGTACAAAACTAATCATAAAACTCAGCATTACTATTTCTGTAATCCTTCCTGCTTAACTAAGTTTGAAGCAGATCCTGAATATTATCTCTTACCTTTAGATCAACGCCCTCTACCTGAAGGTGCTGAAAATATAGATTTTACCTGTCCCATGGATCCAGAAATTGTCCAAAAAGGGCCAGGAACATGTCCGATTTGTGGAATGGCGCTGGAACCCATGCAGCCCAGTTTAGATGATGGCCCTAATCCAGAATTGGTCGATTTTAGCCATCGTTTCTGGGTGACGCTCCCCTTAACTTTGTTGGTTTTTGTTTTAGCTATGGGTTCCCATATCCATGCTTTCATCGCGCCGCATATTCAACCTTGGATTGAATTGGTTTTGAGTTTGCCTGTTGTACTTTGGGCAGGTAAACCGTTCATTGAACGTTGTTGGATTTCATATAAAACTCGAAATTTAAATATGTGGAGTTTAATTGGTGTCGGTGTTTTGGCAGCGTTTATTTATAGTGTTTTTGCAACTCTTTTCCCTGTGCTTATTCCAAATGAAGCCAAAACAGGACATGGCGTTGCAGTCTATTATGAAGCGGCTTGTATGATTGTCTCGCTCAGCTTGTTAGGGCAAATTTTAGAATTAAAAGCGCGTGCTAAAACGGCAGATTCTTTAAAATCTTTATTGAAATTGCAGCCCTCTATAGCAAAACGAGTAGAGAATAATCAGCTCGTAGAAGTCGAAATTACAGATATTCATCAAGGCGATATTTTACAAATCTCATCTGGAGAACACGTTCCTCTAGACGGGATTGTGGTTGAAGGCAAAACCTATATCGATGAAGCAATGATGACGGGAGAACCATTACCTGTCAAAAAAGAAGTTAATGATCAGGTCATTGGTGGCACAGTCAATCAGAAAGGAAGTATACGTATTCGAACCACTGCGGTCGGTCAAAATACGACCTTAGCCAAAATGATTCAAACAGTAGCAGAGGCACAACGGTCGAAAGCTCCCTTACAGCGGATGGCTGATGTTGTAGCAAAATATTTTGTGATCGTGGTCTTGGCTGTGAGCGTCATTACATTTATTGCTTGGATAGTTTTAGGGCAATCGAGTTTTGATTTAGCGTTAATGTGTGCCGTGGCTGTTCTCATTATTGCCTGCCCTTGTGCGCTTGGGCTAGCGACACCGATGTCCGTCATGGCTACAACTGGCCGTGCTGCACAAAAAGGTGTGTTATTTAAAGATGCAGAATCTATAGAGGCGCTGAGTAAGGTTGATACCCTGATTATCGATAAGACGGGCACATTGACTGAGGGTAAACCTAGTATTAAAGAAATTCATTTAATTCATCCTGAGTATGATCAAGACCGCATTCATCTGTTAATCGCTTCAATTGAGCAACACTCTACACATCCGATCGCATTAACCTTAGCGAAAATCATTCCTTCTGAACAATATCTTTCTGTTTCAGATTTTGAAGAGGTTTTAGGTTTTGGTGTCAAAGCAAAAATTGATGAGCGTTGGTATTATATCGGCAGTCAAAAGTTACTCGAACAATTGGGACTTGATGTTGATCATACGCTCAATGAAAAATTAGATGATCTGCGTAAAGCGGGTGATGTCATTAGTTTTATTGCAACTGACGATGCCATTCTCGCTTATATTTCAATACATGACGCGATTAAATACAATGCCCAACACGTAATTGAGCAGCTGATTAACCAAGGCATTGATGTGATTATGGCCACAGGTGATCACGAATATAATGCGCAGCTTGTCGCAAATCATATCGGCATCAAACACGTTTATGGAAATTGCACACCTCACGATAAATTAGAATTGCTTAAAAGATATCAGGCGATGGGTAAAATTGTCGCTATGGCGGGAGATGGAATCAACGATGCGCCAGCCCTAGCACAATCTAATGTGGGAATCGCAATGGGTAATGGTACGGATATTGCCAAACAAACTGCTCAGATCACCTTAGTGAAAGGTGATATTCGTGGACTTGCGGATGCAATTCATATGGCCAAATCTGGTGTGAAAAATATGAAGCAGAATTTAGCATTTTCATTTTTGTACAATGGTTTAGGTGTTCCAGTCGCAGCTGGCATTTTTTACCCAATCAGTGGTTTATTACTTACACCAATGATAGCTGCAATTGCCATGTCCTTAAGTTCTTTGTCCGTCGTATTAAACGCTTTACGATTAAGTAAATCATAATTTTTTAATAATTCGCTTGGATCAAATCATTTAAGGCAGATCAGTTCTGCCTTATTTTATTTCAGAATGAGACATAGAAGATTGGCTTTATAGAATGTAAATAAAATATAATTATAAAACAGTTATTTAAGTTGTTTTTATATAATCGACTAAAATGGTTGTATAACAAGTTATTCATATTTGGCTTAACTTCTAATCGTCTATTTAACCATCAATTTAATCACGCACTTGTTGCTTAATTACATGTAGTAACACCAATCAATTCAAATGAATTTTCGTCTGAATTTTTTGTTCTATTAGGATAAAATTCGGTCATTGCCTTGAAGCATTCAACCGCTAAAAAATCAAACATTGATCATGAAACATCAGTTTCAAAGCTTGAAAGTTTAATTAGAAAGTGTCTTTATCTCGATCTATTTCATGACGTGACTATTTCATTTATTTTATTAAAAAAATGATGCATCTCATTATCAAAAGATACTTTTTGAGAGATGAAAAGATTGATTGACTCATTCAGATTGATAAATCCATTCTGCATTCGGCCATTTTTCATTTTGTATAGATTGATCCACACACTCAATTATTTCTCGACTAATAATTCTAATGTGTTTGGGTGTATTTCTCGTCGAATGCATAGCCAGAGTTACCACTCGGGTAAAGGCAGGATCAACTATTGGCGTCACTTTAACCAAACCAGACTGATATTCATGGATGACAGAAACTAATGGTAAAATTGTATAACCAAAATTTTGAATCACCAGCTGTTTTTGAACATTCAAATCGTTGGTTTCAGCATAAACATTTAAATCATAACCACCTTGTTTAAATGCTTGTTCAATTAAAGAACGTAAACGATGTGGATGAAACGGTAAAATTAATGGTAATGCTTTTATTTTTTTGAGTTCAAAGACTTCATCTTGCGAAAGAAGGGATTGAGCCGATCCTATTAAAAATAATGGTTCTTTTACCAGAGGAATTAAATCAATTAACTTTGAAGGTGTAGAGTCATATATCAATGCTAAATCGATATTCCCTGCTTCTAACCACTCCTTTAAATGACCAGAATATCCCACAGAAATTTTCACCTGTACGTCAGGATATTTTTCCTTAATTAAATTCATCAGCAAACTCGAAAGTAGTCCACTAATGCTGGATAACACGCCAATATGTACCTTTCCTCGAACTGTTCCTTTTACCGTAGTCAGTTCGATCTTAGCGCTCTCTATTTCATTCAAAACTCGTCGTGCATAAGGCTCGAGAACTTTACCATCATCCGTTAGTGTCATGCCATGACGTGAACGATTGAATAATTTCACGCCCAACTCTTCTTCAAGTAATTGAATTTGTCGACTTACAGCAGGCTGTACAATATTTAATAGCACAGCTGCCTTCGTCAGGTTCTCTGTCTCTAAAATCGTGATAAAAGTCCGGAGTTGTTTTATATCCATTTCAATAATTTTTTAACATTTAATCCATCAAAATATACTATTTTATAAATTAATCCATAACAATATATGATCAAAAACAAGAAAAGATCAACCAAGGACAGTAGATAATGAAAAGCACATTTAATAACTTTCAGGAAATTCGTGAAGCTGTACGTGCATTATGCGCACAATTCCCAGATGAATATCATCGTAAAATTGATGAACAAAAAGCGTATCCTGAAGAGTTCGTAAATGCGTTAACTCAAGCTGGTTGGCTCGCAGCGATGATTCCAGAAGAATTTGGCGGATCAGGTTTAGGCTTAGCTGAAGCTTCTGTTGTTATGGAAGAAATTAATCGCAGCGGTGGTAATTCAGGTGCTTGCCATGGCCAAATGTATAATATGAGTACATTGCTACGTCATGGTTCAAGAGAACAAAAAGAATTATACCTACCTAAAATTGCATCAGGTGAATGGCGTTTACAATCTATGGCTGTCACTGAACCTACGACAGGAACTGACACCACTAAAATTCGCACCACCGCAGTCAAAAAAGGTGACCGTTATGTGATTAATGGTCAAAAAGTTTGGATTTCTCGTGTACAGCATAGCGACTGGATGATTCTTCTTGCACGTACTACTCCCCTTGCAGAGGTCAAAAAGAAATCTGAAGGCATGTCTATTTTCATGGTCAATATTAAAGAGGCGATGAAATCTGGAATGGTCGTTCAGCCGATTCCGAATATGGTTAACCATGAAACCAATGAATTATTTTTCGAAAATTTAGAAATTCCTGAAAGTAATCTAATTGGTGAAGAAGGTAAAGGTTTTAAATATATTTTAGATGGCCTAAATGCTGAACGTACATTGATTGCAGCAGAATGCATTGGTGATGGTTACTGGTTTATGGAACGTGCCACAAATTATGTAAAAGACCGTGTGGTTTTTGGTCGTCCGATTGGTCAGAATCAAGGCGTTCAATTTCCATTAGCAGAATCATTTATCGAAATTGAAGCAGCAAATTTGATGCGTTTCCGTGCCTGTGAATTGTTCGACAACGGTCAAGCCTGTGGTGCAGAAGCAAATATGGCCAAGCTGTTAGCCGCTAAAGCAAGTTGGGAAGCGGCCAATGCCTGCTTACAGTTTCATGGTGGTTTTGGTTTCGCCAATGAATATGACATTGAACGTAAATTCCGTGAAACACGTTTATACCAAGTTGCGCCAATTTCGACCAATCTCATTCTCAGTTATGTCGCTGAACATTTACTTGATTTACCTCGATCTTTCTAAACGTTGAAGGAAGATAAAATGCAAACACCACGTTCATTTTTATTTGTTCCTGCTAACCGTACAGAGCGCTATAGCAAAGCGCTCAATAGCGGTAGCGATGCAGTCATTATTGACTTAGAAGATGCTATTCCGACTGAGCATAAACTTGAATCAAGAGCATTACTCAAACAGTGGTTGCTCGATCATCCCACTGAAAAAGTGATGATTCGAGTCAATGCCGAGCAAACTGAATGGTTTAATGATGATATTCAACTTGCTCAAATCCCCAATGTAATTGCTATTATTTTGCCTAAAGCAGAACGGCAACAAGCATTTACAGCCATTCAGTCGATTCGCAATATCGATATTTATCCAATTATTGAAACGCCTTATGGCATGGCGCATGTAGAGAAAATAGCTCAATTCCCTGCTGTAAAAGCATTGATGTTTGGCTCGATCGATTTTCAACTTGAAATGGACATGTCGGGTGATTTTTTAGAGTTAATGTACTTCCGTAACAGAATTGTTTTAGCTTCTAAACTTGCAGGTATAGCCAGTCCCATTGATGGCGTTACTGCCGATTTTGCGAATACCGAATTAAATCAGACTGAAACACTACAAGCTAAAAAACTGGGTTATCAGGGCAAATTGTGCATTCATCCAAGTCAAGTTTCAGTCGTTAATCAAGCTTTTATCCCCAGTGCTGAAGAAATTCAATGGGCACAACAAGTGATGGATGCTGTTCATTTGGCTCAAGGTCAAACCATCAGTTTAAATGGAAAAATGATTGATAAACCGATCATTTCAAAGGCTGAGAAAATCTTAAAAAACACGGATTAAGTCAACACAAGGACAAGACGACGATGCAAAAATTTTCAGAATGGATCGGAAAAAAACAAATTTCAGAGGATCGTTGTGATCAGCGTTCTATTCAAATGCTACAAGCATTATTGAATCAAAAAGATCAACCGATCCAAGAAGTCCCTCATCTTTTTCATTGGATGAATTTCCCACATGTGGTGAACCAATCTGAAATTGGTTCAGATGGTCATCCTCAAAAAGGTGATTTTTTACCTCCGATTCCTTTTCCACGACGTATGTGGGCTGGCAGTCGTCTGGAATTTATTCAACCGATTTTAATCGGGCAAAATTTGCGTCGCGTTTCTGAAATTGAAGACATTCAATTTAAACAAGGGAAAAATGGAGCGCTTTATTTTGTCACGCTGAATCATTTAATTTACGCAGATGATGTTTTAGTTATTAAAGAAAAGCAAGATATCGTTTATAAACAAGATACCCCTCCGACTCCGCCATCTTCGTCAATCAATCCGCCTTCGATCAGTCCTGAGTTAAATTATAGTTTTAAACAGCAATATACGCTGGATACAACTGCATTATTCCGCTATTCAGCACTGACCTTTAATGGACATAAAATTCATTATGACCGCAGTTATGCAACACAAATCGAAGGCTACCCAGGTCTAGTCGTACATGGTCCGCTGTTAGCGACGTTATTGATGCAAACGCTACACGATAAATATCCAGATAAGATCATTCACAAATTTGAATTCCGTGCCATCAAACCTGTATTCGATTTTAACGAGTTTTATATCTGTGGCGATGTGCATGAGCAAAGTGCCGAATTATGGATTGAACATGTTGATGGACAAATTGCGATGAAAGCCAAAGTCGTCTTTCAGGAGTCTTAAAATGAAACCACTTGAAGGAATTACCGTTGTTGCTTTAGAGCATGCAATTTCGGCACCCTTTTGTACACGTCAGCTGGCTGATTTAGGTGCTCGTGTGATCAAAATTGAACGTCCTGAAAGTGGTGATTTTGCGCGTTACTATGATGAACGCGTCAAGGGAATGTCTTCACATTTCGTCTGGGCAAATCGCTCTAAAGAGAGCTTTACCCTAAATTTACAGACGCCTGAGGCTCAACCCATACTTAAAAGCCTGTTGGCTAAAGCAGACGTCTTTATTCAAAACTTGGCACCTGGTGCGGCCTCTCGTTTAGGTCTTTCTTATGAGCAGCTTCATCCGTTATTTCCAGAACTCATTGTTTGTGATATTTCTGGATATGGCGATGATCTACAGCACCCGGGTCCATATCGTGATAAAAAAGCTTATGATTTACTGATTCAAAGTGAGTCTGGTTTTTTATCGATCACTGGGACTGCACAGGAAAATGTGAAAGCAGGATGCTCCATTGCCGATATCTCTGCCGGTATGTACGCCTACAGCAATATCCTTGCGGCATTAATTGAAAAACAGAAAACTGGCTTAGGCAAACGTATTGATATTTCAATGCTAGAGTGCATGACTGAATGGATGGGCTTTCCCCTTTACTATAGCTTAGATGGTCAAAGTGCGCCTCAAAAGTCTGGAGCCGAACACGCCACAATTTTCCCCTATGGCCCTTTTGCAACAGGCGATGGTAAAGAGGTTTTGTTTGCGATACAAAATGAAAGAGAATGGGCAAATTTTTGTGAGATTGTGATTAAACAATCCAATCTTGCACAGCGTGAAGATTTTAAAAACAATTCGAATCGAATAAAGAATAGACAGTCACTTAGCGAGATTATACTTCAAAGCTTCTCAACGCATACCCAAATCGAAGTGATTGAGTTGCTGGAACAAGCCAAAATTGCCCATGCCAATGTTAATACAATGGCTGAGGTCTGGCAGCATCCACAGTTATTAGCAAGACAACGCTGGACCGAGGTTGATACGCCTGTTGGTCGTATACCCACACTAAAACCCGTTGGATTAAGTGATTCAGAAGATTTTAATATTCAGAAAGTTCCCGAACTCGGTGAGCATACTGAAAAAATTCTGCTCGAACTGGGATTTTTAACTTAATTTTTTTATACCTCACAAGATTAAAACGTTCCTTTTCACGCAATAACCACCTCACTATCGTCTAATAGTTTCACGATTTTAAAAGACTACATTGAGATAATGAAGACATTAGGTTACCCAAAACTCATCGAAAACTTCATCTAAAACTAGAAGATGATTTATATACTTTGTATCGTCTGATTAACGTTCATCAGTATTTAAAATCATCATTGATAAAGTACATTTTTTCTTCAATTTGATTTCTAGAGAGTACGTTTATGAACTTTGATCTTACTGATTTTCGACTGGTTCTAAACATTGCAGAAACTCAGAATTTAACGCGTGCTGCGGAAAAAACTTTTCTATCCCCTCCCGCTGCCAGTAACCGTATAAAAAATTTAGAATCTGCTCTGGGTTTGAAAATTTTAGAGCGATCATCACAAGGCGTTGAGTTAACAGAAATTGGGCTGATTTATTTAAAATATGCCAAATCTATTTATCATGAAATTGAATGTCTTAAAGGTGAGTTAGCGCAATTTAATACGCAAATACAAGGCAAACTTTCTATAGTTGCCAATACCACTGCGATTGCTGAATATATTCCCACGGCGTTATCTGATTATCTCATCACGCATCCTCATGTCGATGTGAATTTGAAAGAAATGCTCAGTGAGGATATCGTCAATATTGTTGCTGAAAAACGTGCTGATCTCGGGATAATTTCTGGAAATATTGATACTAAAAACTTACAAACCATTCCCCTTATCTCTTCACAACTGATCTTAATCGCACCCAAAAAACACCCTATTTTAGAACATCAACATGTCACTTTATTAGATGCAATTCAATACTCTGTGGTGACCCTACATGAAGGCAGTGCCATTCAAATTTTTTTAAATAAGCTTTCAAAACAATTGAATAAAAATATTAATATTCGCGTGCAAGTTTCAAGCTATGACTCAATTTGTCAGATGGTGGCTGCGGGTGCTGGTATTGCAATTATTCCATTCGCCGCTTTCCAACGCTTACAGCACATTCACCCTAATATTGAGTCTCGTGAAATCAATGAAAAATGGGCGCATCGTGGCTTTCAAATATGTGCCATTAACTTCAATGAAATCAGTCAATTTAGTAAGGATTTTATTGAGTGTCTAAAATCACATATTCACTAAATATATCATTCATTTTTTACACAACATGGCGTTAATCTCAGATTAACACTACTTTCAAATTTGAAAATTGTGTAAAACGCCAAGGCATGTAATTTTACTATCAGAAAATGTGAAAAGCATGAATGTTACAGGATAGTGAAATGATTAATAAAATATTCAATTCGGCAAAGGATATTGTCAAAGACATTCAGGACAACTCAGTCATTGCTATTGGTGGTTTTGGTGGATCTGGTATGCCGAACTTACTGATCAATGCGCTCATTGAACAAGGTGCCAAAAACCTAACCATCGTCAGTAATAACGCGGGTAATGGTGATGAAGGTCTTGCAGCTTTACTGAAAGCTAAACGTGTCAAAAAATTAATTTGCTCATTCCCTCGTCAAAAAGATGCTTATGTATTTGAAGAGCTGTATCGAAATAATGAAATTGAACTCGAAATTGTACCGCAAGGCACGCTTGCTGAGCGTTTAAGAGCCGCAGGTTGTGGGATTGGCGGATTCTATACACGAACAGCCTATGGCACTCTACTTTCGGAAAATAAAGAAACCAAAGAAATAGATGGTAAAGGCTATGTTTACGAAAAAGCGTTGCCTGTGGATTACAGTCTGATCTATGCCAAAACCGGTGATCGTTGGGGCAATCTTATTTATAACAAAACTGCACGTAACTTTGCGCCTGTTATGGCGATGGCAGCCAAAATGACTTTGGTGGCTGTAGATCAGATCTGTGAGCTTGGCGATTTAGACCCTGAAATCATTATTACTCCAGGTATTTTTGTTGATCGTGTGACATTAAAAAATGAGCTTGGAGCGTAATTTCATGA
>JAHLFF010000336.1 GCA_018883945.1 Candidatus Acinetobacter avistercoris | reverse complement strand
GTACTTCCTGAATAGGACGATAACGCATCAGTTTAAAGAATGCGCGTGCAGGAATATGACCACTCCAGTAATAATCCGGGTTCACGATGGACATATATCCCTGATAACTGTCCTGGGTTGGCATAAAACAGAGTTCATGAGGGTCTACTACGGGTAAGGTTTTCGGTGCCATACCGACCTTGGCGCCCATGTAGTCTTGGCTGGAAATTTTCAGGGCTTTAGGCAATTGCTGCAAAGGATAAAGTTTGGCACTTTCTGCTCCATCCACAAACGGTACCTGCGCCATTACTGCCTGAATATTCGACAGCTCTGCTGCAAGTGTCAGTACATGACCGCCACTTAACGCCGTTCCCCAAAGTACAATTCTTTTGCTGTCAATCGACTTACGTGCCTCTAAATGGCTGATCATAGTCCGCCAGTCTTCAAGCTGAGCACTAATGGATACCAGTTCACGTGGACGTCCTGTACTCCCGCCCCAATAGCGATAATCAAACAGCACCACAGCATAGCCAGCACTGGCAAAGCGCTGTGCATACTGGACCAGTTTAAAATGACGTAAAGCTGCCAGACCGTGGGCCATCAGGATCACAGCCGGTTTATCGACCTGTTGAGGATGATAAAAATCCGCAGCAATCACTTCCTGACCGCTTTTAACATACAGTGGTTCGACTGTATAGGCGTACATATGCGCTCCATTGCATTATTTTATAATTGTAATCGTATTTATAAATTTTTCAGAACTAAGCCGTCATGTTTTCAGCTTAATGCTATCATAAAGCATATCTAGATAAATGACATAATGGAGTGACATCATGAGCGAAAATGTAGGCTTTACTGGCCAAATTGGTCCTGAACATATCTCTCAAATAGTTGAAAAAGGTTTTAAATCGATTATCAACAACCGCCCAGATATGGAAGGTGGTTCTGAGCAGCCAACCAGTGCACAAATCGAAGAGGCTGCACGTGCAGCAGGTCTGGATTATGTATTTCAGCCGGTGGTTGCCGGTCAGATTACCGAGCTTGATGTCCGCACTTTTGCCAATCATTATAATGAATTACCAAAACCAATCTTGATGTTTTGCCGTACCGGAAACCGCTCAAATAATTTATATCAACTGGCAAAACAGATGGACTTGCTGGATGACTAAGTCATTTTGGAAAAGTGTAGTACTCGCAATCTGTTTTAGCTGTACTTCACCTGTTTTTGCTGCGCAGAATTTGAGTCGCGCTCTGACCGCTACGGTGAGTGTTAGCGGTCAAATGACCTTGGATAAGTTTGAGCAATTGATTCAGCAGGGTTTTAAATCCGTGATTGTAAACCGCCCTGATCAGGAGTCTGGCAATGCCGTCACGGTAAGTCAATTACGCTCGATTGCAGAAAAGTCTCAAGTCAGTGTGATTTATCAGCCTGTGAATAGTGGTCAGATCTCTCAAGCCAATATTGAGGAATTTGCACGCTATTATAATGAGCTGCCAAAACCAATTTTGATGATCTGTCGTAGTGGTGCTCGTTCAGCTGCCTTGTTCAATCAGGCTAAATCTCAAGGATTGATTCATGAATAAGTTATTGATTATTTTGTGTTGTAGTTTGGCTTTGATAGGTTGCAGCTCGATGAATCTTAAGCCGACTGTGGGTGTAAGTGTGGGAACATCGATTTAAGTTTTTTAAATTTCAGCTCCCATAAAAAACAGCGCCGAAGCGCTGTTTTTGTTTTCAAATTATTATAATAAAGGCGCGAATGGATCTGCCTGAACACAATTATTACCGTAAGGACTACTATCAAAGGGTTGACCTGTTTCTGCATCAAAGTCATCTTTTAGTAACCCTAGTGTATATACAAAACTAGAGTTTATATCTTTTGTACTCACATTCGTTTGTGCTCTAAATTCAACAGTTTGCCAACCAGCATATTGTCTTAAATACTGTACGCTAAAGTTAAACTTACCCGTAGCATCAGTCGTGTAAGTAAAGCTTGGCGTAATATTCCCTGTTGGATCTACAAAACCTGTAGCAAGTTGAATATTAGATTTATTTGATAATTCACAATAAGATTGTAAGCGTGCAGGTAATTCTAACTTTTCAACATTACTAATTCTATCTTGGGTCTGTTGGACTTGATTTTTAAACTGATTAACAATCGCTTGTTGGCTATTCACTCTTTGTTGCTTAGCATTATTTTCAGCGCTAATTTCTCTGCTTAAATCATCATTTAGCTCTTCTAACTGGATATTCAGAATGTTAATTCTTCCTTGAATTGTTGCAATGGAAGCTTGTGCAGCTTTAATTCTACCATCGTCTTCTGCATTCTGAGCCAATGCTAAAGTGGTATTTGCATCAGCTAAACTTATTCTTGCAGAACGTATTGATTGCTGTGTAGTTCTAATACTATTTTCCAAGTTAGAAATAGCACTCGATTGAATCGGAGCATTTTGTATATTAGTTAAGACTGCTTCTTGTTGTTGCAAATTAGCATTTTGTTGCAACAATTGATTTCGAACAGGAGTTAAACGCTGAGTTCGTAAATCTTGCAATCTTGCTTTTGTTGTAAATACACCTGAACCAGCACGTAACAAGTCGATATTCATTGTTACTTTGTAGTTCGGTAAAGGATTACCGTTGATATCTACTACATGTGCTGAAAGTGCTTCTCTATAATAAAGTGCATCAGCTGATTTTTCTAGTTCACTCGATTTACCAAAGGTGATATTACCAATCGGTTGTTCTACTACGCCCTTAGCTACGTTAAGCTTAATCAATTGTGAGCTAATATTATTGTTTGCATCAATCACACTTGCATTCAAGGTAATACCGCTAGCAATCAAACTTTCATTTGGTTCAGTTCTAGGTAATACAACCGTAAAGCTTACATTCCCTTCCGCATCAGTTTTTTGAACTGAACTACCAACTATAGTAACTTTATTCAATTTGGTATCAATAACCGAAAGAGATACGTCTTTATCTGCTACACCACCACCATTTGCATCGATTGCTTTCACAGTAATGAGTGCGTCATCACCTGTGGCTACCAAAGTAGGCTTATTCGTAATAATCGCTAAGTGATACTGGCCTAATTCTGCTTCAGAGCTAGATTCGGTCGCTCCAAGAAGCGTTGTTTGTGAAATAACTTTGCCTGTACCATCTTTAAAGGAAGAGTTAATTCTTATACCCTTGGCTAGAAGCTCATTAAGACTTGAAATATTTGAAGGACTTAATATTAAATTGAAAATTGCATTACCATTTTCATCTGTTGTTAATTGAGAAGGTCCCTCAATTGTAACGCCATTCTTTTGAGTATCTTCAATTGCAAGTTGTACAGCTTCACTTGCTACACCACCACCATTTACATCTACTAATTTTACTGTTACTACAGCAGAATCACCCGTAACAACTAGTCTAGGCTTGTTTACATTTATAATAAGATGATAATTAGTTTCCACAGCTTCTGATGGATTTCCAATGCCACTGTCTGAACCGCCTGCATTCCCAGAATTTGAACCACCATTATTATAGTATCCGTCACTACCACCACCGCCACAGCCCGCCAATATTAGTGCCAAAGTAAGAGCAGATAATTTAATACCTAATTGTTTACTAATCATTTAAATCCCCAAGACCCTCTATTATAGAGTTTGTTATCAATCTTTATTTAATTATGCGCTATGTAACCATAGTTAAGCTTTTATGTAAATAAAGGTAAGCCAAATGTTTTGTATGCTAGCTTATATCAATAAAGTGATTTTGATAAGAGTGATCAATGTACGACCTCATCATTATTGGCGCAGGCACTGCAGGAATCAGTGCTTATAACGAAGCCATCAAATACACCCAAAATATTTTAATTATCAATGATGGCCCTTGGGATACGACTTGTGCCCGTGTAGGTTGTATGCCAAGTAAATTGCTAATCTCTTCTGCAAATCGTATGCATGATATTCAAACTGCTGAAGAACTTGCTTTAAAACATAATGCTGTCATTGGTTCTTCAGATGTTATGCAACGTGTGCATGTCCTTAGAGAACGTTTTATTCGTGCAACCTTGAAAGGTGTCGATCAATGGGACAGCTCACATAAAATTTCCGGAAAAGCCAAATTTATTGATCCCCAAACGATCGAAGTCAATGGACAATCCTATCGGGCCAAAAGTTTTATTGTCGCTGTAGGTTCACGCCCTAATATTGATGAAACTTTAAAGCAACAATTAAAAGAAAAATACATCACTTCTAATGAAATATTTGAATTTTCCCAATTACCCAAATCTTTAGCAGTGATCGGAAGCGGTGTGATTGCCATTGAACTGGCACAAGCCATGCAACGACTGGGCGTAGACACTACCCTGTTCGCTCGTAGCCAAAAAGTAGGTGCCTTAACCAGCCCTGCTTTACAAAA
>JAHLFF010000335.1 GCA_018883945.1 Candidatus Acinetobacter avistercoris | reverse complement strand
AGTCGATTGGTTTTATTCATGAGAAAAACAGAGGTTTATCAAGTTCGACTTGACTCACTTGAAAAAAAACACGCATTTGCTGTATTCAAACAACTTGGCATTACTCCTGCTCAAGCGGTTAGACTTTTTTTCAAACAAGTGGTTCTGACCAAATCTATTCCATTTGCGATTGAAAACCAAAGTATCGATATGGAACAATTGCTTAAATTAAAAAAACTCAAACAAGAGCATTCAAATGCCACAACTGAAACTCGTACAGAACTTGATGATGATGATTTCTTTGCAGAGTTGAATGCCTTGCTCGGTGAGAGTGACAAAACTTAACAGTGTCTTAATTTCACACAATTTTTTTTTCAAATTCACGCTTAATTATGATTAGCTCTCATGTATTGATAATAAAAATGCAAGGAGCTAAACAGTGATTGTTCGACGCGCAACTTTAGAAGACCTCAACGCATTAGCAGTACTGTTTGATGAATATCGTCAATTTTATGGCTCCTCATCCAATTTAAAAGAATCCTTTAATTTTTTAAATCAGCGCTTTGAAAACCAGCAAAGTGTTATTTTCATCCATGCAAAAGACGATGTTATTACGGGCTTTGTCATCTTATATTTGGGTTTTTCTTCTTTAACATGTTCAAGTTATTATATTTTAGATGATGTCTATGTCACACCTGTTTACCGCCGCCAAGGCTCAGCCAAACAATTAATTGACACTGCCATATTGTTTGCGCGTCAAGAGAATGCGCAACGCATAAGTCTTGAAACGCAAAAGAACAATTACCACTCCCATCAACTCTATGAGCAAATGGGATTCGTTAAAGACAGTGAATTTCAAACCTATCACTGTTTCTTAAAATAAAATTCTTGAACAACTCATCATCACTTAGATGATCATCTGAGCATGAATAAAGATTAAATATGAACTAGATTCATGCCATCAGCATGATTGTCTTGTGTTCTTGCAGCTAGAATCTGAGCATCGTTTAAAAAAGTCCACTCTCCTTCTTCAAGTTCAGTTAAATTAAGTAGCCCTATTTGTTGGCGATGCAAATGCTCTATCTTATTACCCACCGCGGCAACCATTCTTTTCACTTGATGATAAACACCTTGATGAACGGTAAAATGCATTTCATTTGGTGATAATTGAACCACGTCCGTCGCTGCAAACACACCTGTTTCATTACGCAGCTCAACGCCTTGAGTCAATTTTTGTATTTGTTCGTTATCAATCGGGTCTACAGTTTGCATGCGATAGACTTTAGCTACATGTTTTTTAGGATGCGTGAGCGCTTGTAAAAACTGCCCATCGTCTGTAAGCAATAATAATCCAGTCGTATCTTGATCTAAACGCCCTACGCATTGTAGGCCGCGATTCAGCAACACTTCATCAAAAAGCTCAAATACACTAAAGTGATGCGTTGAATGGTGAGAGCACTCATAACCAGCTGGCTTATTGAGTGCAATATATACTTTTTCACGGTAGGTATATGGCTTGGAATGGACTAAATATTCAAGATCATTGAGATCTAATTTAAACTTTGGATCAGTCATGATTTCTCCGTCAATTTGTATCGCCCCATTCTTAATCAATTGTTGGCAATATTTACGTGAGCCAAAACCCTGTGACTGCAACATTTTTTCCAAAACCATAAATTCTACCTAAAATCATTGAAACTATTAAAATCATTCACTGTTCAATATTCTACACGTTTAGAAGCTTCAGCACGAAAATGATGAATCAGTTAAACTACTCGATCTTTGAAATTAACTTGCCAACAGTTCTGGATACGATATATGTCACAGCTAGATCTTAATCTGATCGTTCTTATTGTTCTTTTAGCGTGTGGTGTATTGAGCCAAAATACAGCTGTGACGATTGCGGCTGCCGTATTAATTGTATTTCGAATTACCCCACTCAGTGAGTTCTTTCCGTTGTTACAACAACACGGTTTAAACATCGGCATCATTATTCTCACGATTGGTGTACTCACGCCAATTGCCAGTGGAGCAATTGCGGGAAATGATATTTTAAAATCCTTTTTAAGTTGGAAATCTCTACTTGCCATTGCCATTGGGGTATTTGTTGCCTGGTTAGGTGGTCGCGGTGTGCAACTCATGTCAAATCAACCCAATATCGTTGCTGGCTTGCTCATTGGTACTGTCGCAGGTGTCGCAATACTTCGTGGCGTGCCTGTAGGCCCTTTAATCGCTGCAGGAATTTTATCCTTATTAATTGGCTCTTCTTAAAATATGATTTTAGTTTGCTTAGGCTAATTTTAAATAAATAAGTGAACCGTTGATGAATATCATTTTAGAGTCAATTCTAGAGTCTTAGAGTTAATTCTAGAATCAAATGAGTATCATGGTATTCATAAATATGAGTAAAGCCTGACACTTTGTTGCTTCAATTTTCTTAATAAGCATCTTTGATAAATCAAAAAATGATCATTGAGTGACAATAAGTGAATCTGTAAAAATCCCTTCTTCCTTAGACAGTGCTAAAGCACCATCTATGGAATTTGTAGGATCTATAAACACTTCATTTAAGTGTATGAATGAACTTAGCCTAATAACCCAATACCGAATTGGATGACAACTGCGTTAATAATATCAATAAAAAATGCACCCGTTAACGGGATAATTAAAAAGGCTTTGTGCGAAGGTCCATAAGAATTCGTCACTGCTTGAATATTCGCAATTGCAGTGGGTGTTGCACCAAAATTCACCCCAAATTGTCCTGCGCAAAGTACCGCGGCATCATAGTTTTTGCCCATCATTTTAAAGGTCACAAAAATCATATACAGCACAAGTACAAAAGCTTGTACCACTAAAATAATGACCAGTGGGCCAGCTAAATCCGCAAGCATCCACAACTGCAATCCCATTAATGCCATCGCCAAAAATAAGGCTAAAGAAGCATTACCAAATACATCGATACAACGATCAAATAATTCAACTTTAAATACATGCTCAAGGGTATTTCTAATCAAAACACCACAACCTAAAGCCCAAACAAATGTTGGTAATTCAAACCACTGACCTTTTGCGAAGACCGTCATCCATTGTGCGAAGCAAATACAGATCGCGAACATTCCCAGTGTTTTAACAGCATCATCTGCAAGAATTAATCGTGTTTTTTCTGGATATTCAAAAGGTGCCACCATGGATGCATGAGGAGCCTCTTCTACTTCAACATCTGTCTGTTGTTTTTCATTCGCTAAATGATGTCGTTTAATTAAAAACTTGGCGACTACACCACCTAACATGCCCGCAATAATTAAACCAAAGGTTGCACTGGCCATACCTAATACTACAGCACCTTCGACTCCATACTGTTCTTCAAATACCACACCCCATGCTGCTGCCGTACCGTGGCCACCTGTCAATGTGATTGAACCAGTAATGAGTCCAATTAAAGGATCAAGTCCAAGTAAACTCGCTAGCCCCACACCAACAGCATTTTGAATCAATACAAAAATACTGACGCAGATCATAAATACAACTAAGCCCTTTCCACCCTCTTTCAGTTTGGCTAAGCTTGCACTCAATCCTACCGATGTAAAGAACATCAACATAAATACTTTTTGAATATCGACATTAAAGTTAATCTCAATATTCAAATACTTAAATAGAATAAAAGTCACAATCGCAGCAACTAAACCACCTACCACAGGTTCAGGTAAATTATACTTTTTTAAAAAGCGAATAGGATGAACTAAAAAATAACCGACTAAAAGCACGAATACCGCCGCGATAATCGTACCAAAGGCATCAAGTTGATATGACATTTGTAACCTTTAAAAACTTATGCACAAGCAATAAAAAACAAAAATCAGACCCCTTTTAAAAGGTTGATTTTATTTTTTTCAGCTCATGAATTTAAATTTATTTAAGCGCAGATAAGTAAGTAAAAAAACTTGATTTCACTGAGTTTAAAGCGGAGATATAAACCAAAATAATGAAAAGTCACCATAGACTTCTGTGGTTTAAAAATACAAAAACGTATTCTAAAAATTGATTTTATCACACAAATTTATGCTAATAGCAGCTTGACCTAATACACTTTTTTCTGAAACTAGAACTTAAATTCTGATTTTAACTTTGTTTTTTCTAATATGAGTTGATTTAAGATTTATCACTGAATTAAAAAAACTATTATTAAACAATCATCAATTGGGATTTAACTCTTCAATGATAAATGAGTAGTGATTAGTTATTCACCAGATCATTTTTAATAGAATATTTTTAAAAAATTAAACTTAGTCGTTTATTTGTCCAAAAAAACTCAAATTGATTTTAAAACAAACGATCTCTATATTTATTTTATGATTGTCGACATTTATTTAAAGTTATATTTATACGCAATCTATGAAAGATTAATGTATTCAGGTCCTTCTCAAGTGATATAGAAATAATCAGCATTAGGACTTTGTTTATTTCTGTGTTTTAATATGCATAGTTTGAGATGAGCCTCTTACAGTATATAAGCTTGACTTATATACGACTAGCCCCTAACCATGGGGCTTTTTATTGTCTAAATATAATTATGCTTAGCTAAATCCATTAACTAACGACTATAAACGCTATTTACGCTTTCATTCTTCAAAGTCAATTCCAAGTTGTTCAATTATCAATTCATCCTTAAATTTAATCGCAAACTAAATAATCTCAGCATTGGCAATATCTAAAAAAGTTCGAGCCTATTTTTTAACTTCGAGTGATGGCGCTATTAAATTTTCTTAAGTAAATAAGATTAGATCTACAGATCTCTTTCATAAGTCGAAAAATGATCATTGAGTGGCCATAAATTTATACGTAAAAATCCCTTCTCCCTTTGGGAGAAGGTTCGGATGAGGGGATACTCATGATGAGAGTATTGTATGAATAATGACTTTTGAAAGAAGTCTAACGTATTCAGCTGATTCTATATCTACAATTCAACGTTTTAAAAGTGGGCGTAATGGATCACTACGCCCACATTATTTAATCAATATCAGTAATACTAATCCAAAGTGGATTTAAACCCACGGGATAGCGTTGCTTCAAAGACAATTCACCTGTTTTTTGATCAATTTTAAACACAGACACTTTCCCTGTTTTTTCACCCGCAGAAATTAAGAAACGACCGTTTGGACTAATATTGAAGCCGCGCGGTTGTTTTTCAGTTGCGAAACTTTTAACTCGCGTCGGAATCCCTGTTTCGATATCAATGTGGAATAAAGTCAGTGTGCTAGTCGTACGCTCACTGCTGTATAAGAACTTACCATTTGGTGTGATATGAATATCTGCTGCCCAAATGTCTTTCGTTGTATCTTGATTCGCTTTTAAGGCAGGATTTGCACTACGCCATTCACCACGAGGTGCACCAATATTTAAAGTTGAATCAGGCGCCATGGATGCTGTAACGGCAATTTGGGTCAAATGACCATCTTTTGCATCACGTTTATAGGTAATGACTTTGGCTGCAACTTCATCAAGCACATAAACGTACTCATTGCTTTGAGAAATGATTAAATGACGAGGTGTCATTTGCTCATCTAGGCTCACCGTCGCAGGCTTTAAAATATAAGCATGACCATTACTAGGATCAAAGCGATATTGATGAATGACTTGACCTGAAAGAGAAGTTACATAAACGTTTTGATTGCTTTGATCAGTAATCACGGCATGTGTATTCGGTTGAGTACGAATGGTTTGTATAGGTTGATCTAATACTTTGCCGTCTTCAACTTTATGAATACTGACTAAATCATCATCATACGATGCACTAAGTAAGTATTGACCTGTTTTGTCCAAAGTACTATAGGCATAGCTTGAAGGAATCATAGTTTTAGCAAAAGCAGTGAGATCACCTGTTTTCGCATTGATTTTGAAACTTTGAGCAAAATAAGGTTTATCTCGCGTAATGGCATATAAATATTGATGATCTGGACTGATGACAGTTGGGCCAATATTGAGGCCAATCGGTGTGCTTGCTTTGGGCGTAGGGAGAAGCTTGCCCGTTTTTTGGTTCAATTCAAAACTACTGATCGTACCGTCTTCTTTATTGGATACATAAACATAAGTGGCAGCAAAAGCATGACAAGATGCCAAGTAACTAAACAGAGCTGCGAAAATTAATTTAGATTTTTTCATAGAATTATCCTTTTAAGATCAAATCTATATGTTTAAGGACACGCGAGGATGCCCTAAATGATTTTACGAGACAAGTCGATTTAAGCATTTAAATAGCTTTCGCCTGCTTTTAATACAAATTCGTTCGATTACACAACCGTTAAAACCTTTATATTATTTGAGCTGATCAGTCTGAACTTTTTAGATAAAAACTTGGATAACAATTTAGATAATAACTTGAATAACAATTTGGATAATAAGTTGAATAACGACTGGGAAATACCGAGCTGCACATCATGAATAAGCTATGCAGCTATCAATTAAATCGTCAATAAGCAACTATTAAGAAAATACAGCAACGATGCTTTGAATGACCACCGCATTTACAATATCAATGAAGAAAGCGCCTGTGAGTGGAATAATTAAAAAGGCTTTATGCGATGGACCATAACTGTTGGTGACCGCTTGAATATTGGCAATTGCTGTAGGTGTTGCACCCAAGTTAATTCCAAACTGACCAGCGCAAAGCACAGCCGAGTGATAGTCTTTGCCCATTACTCTGAAGGTAACAAAGTATAAATACAGCATCAAAGTAAGGGTTTGTGCAATCAGAATGATTATCAAAGGTCCTGCCAAATCTGCCAACAGCCACAACTGCAATGACATCAATGCCATCGATAAGAAAAGTGCCAAAGATGCATTACCAAATACATCGATACAACGGTCAAACATTTCTACTTTTAAGAGATGTTCGCAGACATTACGTAAAACAGCCCCACATGCCAATGCCCAAACAAAAACCGGCATCTCAAACCATTTGCCTTGCGCAAAATCCTGCATGAAATAAGCAAATCCAATACACAGTGAAAACATCCCCAAAGTTTTGACAGCATCATTTGCGGTAATTAAGCGTGTCTTGCGAGGATGCTCAAAAGGTGCTGATTTCTCATTACCTAGTTCTTGAACTTCATCTGAATCAGGACGTTCTTCTGCAAGTTGGTAGCGTCGTATAAGAAACTTTGCCACAGGGCCACCTAACATACCACCAATGACCAAACCAAAAGTAGCACTGGCCATCCCCAATACAACAGCGCCTTCTATACCGTGAGTATTTTCAAAAACCGTTCCCCATGCTGCTGCTGTTCCATGCCCCCCTGTGAGTGTGATTGAACCTGTCATTAAACCGATCAAAGGATCCAATCCTAAACCAGTGGCTAGACTCACACCTACAGCATTTTGAATAATCACCAGTCCGATTACACAAGCCAGAAATAAAACCAAGGCTTTACCCCCATCCTTAAGTTTCGCCAGGCTCGCGCTCAGGCCAACAGAGGTAAAGAACATCAACATAAAAATTTGTTGAATATTGGCATCAAAAATCACATTTAAATTAAATAATTTAAATAAAATATAGGTCAAGATCGCTGCAATTAAACCACCAATAACAGGTTCAGGAATATTATATTTCTTAAAAAAAGTAATTTTTTTGACCGTAAAAAAACCAATAAGCAATACAGCTACAGCAGCGACAATTGTTCCAAATGCATCTAGCTCATAATTCATTTTCTATCCTGATATTTTTATCATTTGTTGTTATTGACTATTTAAACCGATTGTAAAATGATGAATCAGCTTGAAAAATGTAAAAACAAGTCAGATGTGATCACACTTTAATCGATTAAATATACCTTCATTCAAATCTTGCTTCGTTTTTATTTTTAAATCAGATGATTCGAACTTATAAATTGAAAGAATAGACTTCTTTCAAAAGGCATTATTTACACAACAGTCACACAATACACTCATCACAAGTATTCCCTCACCCTAAGCTTGTCCAAAAAGAGCCGGTATTTTTAGTTCTCAATTTATTGGCAGTCAATGATCATTTTTTGACATATCAAAGCGGTCTAATGATGTGATTAATTCACGTTATAGTTTCAATATCGTTGCTATTAATATTATTGCTTAAAGATAAACCTATTCATCTACTGCATTGCGTTATTACCTAACAACACTACTCCTTTTATAAAATACATATCCATAATCAAAAATCGTTCTTAAGAAATATTGTTTTAAGTTCATTTATTAAAATAAATAGTGCATTAACTTCAATGTATTAACCTACTTTAATTTACTTATTTACATTTGCTAACAAATTGCACAAACATTCTCCACTATGCTGATATGTATCTCATCCCAATAAAAAGGAATAATAATGAAAAAGGCACTTCGCTATTTTCTTAGTCTCATAATTATTATCTTAATACTCGGTTTAATCTTTCTATTTCGACCCATTGCTTCTAAGAAAATAGAGACGCAAAGCAATGACCCTGTCGTCGATGTTGTTTTGATCGGTGGCGGTATTATGAGTGCAACCCTTGGCGCATATTTGAACGAACTTGAGCCAGATTGGGATGTTCGAATGTATGAGCGTTTAGATAAAGTAGGTGAGGAAAGTTCCAAAGGTTTAAATAATGCCGGAACTGGACATTCAGGCTTTATGGAAATGAATTATACCTCTGAAATAAATGGAAAAATGGATATTTCCAAAGCTGTTGATACAGCATCTCAATTTGAAGTTGCTAAACAATTTTGGGCACACGAAGTTGAAAAAGGTGTTTTAGATGCGCCTAAGACATTTATCAATCCTGTCCCACATATCGCATTTGTCTGGGGGGATGGCGTAGATTTTCTGCAAAAACGTCATGCAGCAATGATTCAAAATCCACTCTTTGAAGGTATGAAATATACTGACAACGCTGAAGAAATTAAACAATGGGCGCCATTGGTGATGCAAGGTCGTGATCCTGCTCAAAAAGTTGCTGCGACGCGTATGGATGTCGGTTCAGATGTCAATTATGGTGCGATTACCACACAATTGATTGGCCACTTAACCAAGCAACCTAAGTTTAAGCTCGAAACCTCTACTGAAGTAACGGGTATCAGTCCAAATGATGATAAAACGTGGACTGTCGCCTATAAAAACCTAAAAACCAATGAAAAAAGTTATGTCAAAACACGCTTCCTTTTCATTGGTGCAGGTGGTGCAGCGATCAAACTTCTCCAAATGACAGGACTTGAAGAAACCAAACAATATGCTGGCTTCCCTATTGGTGGGATCTTCTTAATGACTGATAACCCAGCAGTCACTGCTGCTCATACGGCTAAGGTTTATGGTCGTCCAGAATTAGGTGCGCCTCCGATGTCTGTACCGCATATTGATACTCGATATATCGATGGTAAAAAATATGTGCTGTTCGGACCTTTTGCAACGTATTCCAATAAGTTTTTAAAACATGGTTCTCAATTTGACCTGATCGACAGCACCAACAAAAACAATGCGATTCCTATGGCTACTATTGGCATGGAAAACTTAGACTTGGTTAAGTACTTAGTTAGCCAAGTGGCAATGTCTGATCAAGATAAATTTGAAGAGCTTAAAAAGTACTATCCTGAAGCTAAATTTGAAGACTGGAAACCAAATCAAGGTGGCCAACGTGTTCAAATCATCAAAAAAGTTCCGGGTCAAGATGCGAAACTGCAATTTGGTACAGAAATTTTTGCTTCTCAAGATGGTTCTGTGACTGCGTTGTTGGGTGCTTCTCCAGGTGCATCAACCTCACCATATATTATGTTGAACTTGATGGAAAAAGCATTTCCTGAACAAGTTAAAGGTAAATGGAATCCGAAATTACGTGAGATTATTCAATCTTATGGTCAAGATTTAAGTAGCAACCCTACTCTACTTGATCAAATTCGTACCCGTACCAGCTCGACTTTGGGTTTAAATTACACGCCTACTCGTCAGTCAGCGAATGATGAAAATCAAAGTGTAGTGCCCGTTGCTCAAGCTCAATAAGTAAATTGATATGAAAAATAGAAAAAGCGCCTTCTGGCGCTTTTTCTTCGTTGAAAAGGTTGAAACGTTGTTAAATAATAATGATCTTTCTAACGACTAATTTATGCCCAGAACACATCATCATTGATAACAATAAAACTAATCTCTTCTTGGTTTATTGACTGGCTTAACTGGAACAGGACCTAAGTTATGATCTGCATAATATTTTTGTATATCAAAGTGGCTCATATTAGACATGTTATGACGCATCATTTGTTTTCTAGATATTTCTCGTTCTTCTTCATATGACATTGAAGTCATCGCACAACCGCTAAATATAGTTAACATAAGCGCAGTTAAAGCAATTTTTAACATTCTTCCACCTTTTAATTCGTGACACAGTTATCGTTTTTCGAGGAAACTATAGCAAATAAAAGTTTGTTTGACGTTTTCAAAGTTTATGTAAAATGTATCAAACAAAAGAAAATAAATAAAAACTGAAAATTTTAGTGTTTTTCTCTCATTTTAATATTTGATGGATCATCTGAATATTTGAATATTACTCATTCATTTTTAGACTATAAGCTCACAATGAATATTGTCCATTCCTAAGCTTTTGCATAAGAATAATGAATTTTTAATCATCAATTGGTTGTAGCTCAATGATTTCTTGGTTGATGAAAATGAAATATCAAAGACTTAAATTTTAGAACTCTCAAAACACTTTAATGAATTGAGTGCTCATTCTAAAAAGTGAAATGTATCGCTACCTAAGTAACGACCTTGTTAATTGCTTACTTGCTTATTTGCTTATTTGCTACCAACTAAATTGTTGCTAATTTAAATTTTGGTAAGTTGCTTACTTAATGTTATATACCCAATTAATCGCTTGTTTATCTGTCGTTGTCTCAAAAACATAGTAATCATCTTCCCAAACATCGGGATGTTCAATTTTAAGTTTTCGATACGTCACTTTCTTTGACATTTCAACGCATTCGAAAAGATCGCCTTGCTCTTTAATTGACATACCGTTGAGAAATCCACCGATACATAAATACTTGGTCTGTTTAGCCATTTTCAGGTCAACTTACTACATCATTTAATATTGCGGTGATTAAACGAT
This sequence comes from Candidatus Acinetobacter avistercoris, assembly GCA_018883945.1. Taxonomy (GTDB): domain Bacteria; phylum Pseudomonadota; class Gammaproteobacteria; order Pseudomonadales; family Moraxellaceae; genus Acinetobacter; species Acinetobacter avistercoris. Next base: position 2,856 of record JAHLFF010000335.1, on the reverse strand, counting down.
TTCTTGAGTGATGTGTAAAGCAATGTCCTAACTAATTTGCATTTTAACCTTTCGTATAATATGCCAAATGATGTTTTACCTTTTCTTTTCTAACTCTAATTGACGCTTAAATTCTTTCGAATTATTCCAATGAATCGCATTTGAGCTATTCTCACTGTAGTAACGAGCTCTGTCGAATTCAGACATATTTGCTGATTCTAGTGGTTTGTTGGAATACATTTTTTGTTCAATTTCGCTATAACGAATCTGTTGATTGGGATCGTTCACATCAAGGCTTGAACACGATGCAACACATAGACTAATGATAATCATAGATATTATATTTTTTAAATAGTATGATATTAGAAACTGAATACATAAAGTTAAATTTTCAATTTTTACAAATATTATCTTCGGATTCTGCTTAAGCTTTTGATTAAAAATAAATAATTTAGTTTTCACCTAACATACCTTTAGTAAGCCATCTGCAAAGATGGAAGCAGAACTGATTAGTTATTTAATACATCAATTTTTAAATTATTTTACAAGGTAGGAATTAAAAATATATATATCGTTATTAAAATATTTCATTTTTACTTATAAAATCACGGCCAAAATCAGTTAATTCGAAAATTTTTCCTTCTTTACCTAAATCATAAATAAAATTTCTTTTAATTAGTGATTTGATTGCATCGTCGTATTTTAAATATTTTCTATTATCTTTTTGTTTAAATATTTTTTTATCATTAAAATGAATAAATGGACCAAATTGATAATCTAAACTGTGATCTATAAAATTATCCACACTTAAAGATAAGTATCTTAATAAATCCTTTTCAAAGTCATTTAAATCAATTACATTCTTTAATAAATTTTTATTTATTAAGCTGTTAGCTAAATCGTTTTTCTCTTTTCTTAAAATCTCTATTTTGTCTTTAGTCATTTTCTTTACATCAACATTTTCAATTTTTTCAATCACCTCATCTCTTTTAGCTTGATCAATAATTTCTTTTTCTTGATTTGCTAATTCAATTGCTCTCTTTCTCTCAAGCTCAATTTTTTCTGACAAATATCTACTCTCGCGCTTTAAACCTTGAGAATTAATTCTTTCATAAGCTGATTTAGATAACCAACCAAATAAAACTTTTAACCAAGGTGTTATTACAACAATAAATAATGCTGTACTGATTGGACAAATAATTAAACTCAATAAATTAGTATGAGATTCAAAGAAAACAATTCGATCTTGTGCAGTCCCTGATGCAAAACACAATAAAAATAAACCTTTCCAGTTAAATGCTAAAAAAGATAATACAAAGAATCCCCAATATGGCTCTTTAACACGTGTATTAATAGCTTCAAATAAATCTTTCATTCAACACCAAAATTATAATTTCACAGTTAGCTTATCTTTTTCTTTTAAAAAACAAGGCGGATTTCTCCACACTTATTTTATATACTATAGTGAACATTAATCAATCAAACAATTAATTATAAAGAAATTTTTAGACTAACTCTTGTTTCAACATCTTTCACAATAAATTTTGGTGCAATATCGAATAATAACATTTCTAATAAATAAGGTTTACTTCCCCGCCCATAGACTTCTATAGAAAGCCTTTTTATCAAATCACAATATTCATTAAAAGCTGTCTTATGATTACGATATAAAGGATTCTTCCCGGTCAAACGAAATATCGTTTGCATATCATATTTAATCAACTCACTATTTCGACTTTGTGACTGACTAAATAACTCAAGCTCAGGTGCATAATTAAATAACAACCAATTAAGCGAATAAATTACTCTAGAATCATAAATAACATATTCATGAGACTGCATAAAAGCCGCAATTTTTGAAAAAGATGAAATACGATCAAACGATGCTTTAGTGAGAGAACTATTTTTTAACTCATCTAAGAATTTTAAAATTTTAGCGTCATTCACATCTTTACGCTTAAAGGATGAAATACCGCCCCACTCTTGAATAATCCAATAATAAATAGAAAGACAATCAACTTGATTGAGTAATGTATGTATGTGTTCTTTCAAGTATACATTTCGATCAAAATTTGAAACGATGTCGTTTGGGATGTTGAGTGGACAGTTTTTAGGAATTTCCCATTTATAATTTTTCACGTTATTCTTTAATGATAATTCTTTTAATACCGAGATTAATTTTTGCATGTATAAATTCTTAATAAAAAATAAGGGCTGATTACTCAGCCCTTATCTTATACCGCTTATTGCTTAATTATCAATAAATTAAGACAATTGAGCAGCAGCAATTTTCTTCGTATCAACATTTTTAGCAGCGTCAGTATAGTCGCTCATTTTGTCGAAACTTAGGTATTGATAGATCTCAGCTGACATGCTGTCAATTTGAGCTGCATACTGTTGATATTCTTCTGGAGAAGGTAATTTACCCAATACAGCAGCAACAGATGCAAGTTCAGCAGACGCTAAGTAAACGTTAGCACCTTGACCTAGACGGTTCGGGAAGTTACGTGTAGAAGTCGAAACACAAGTTGTGTTCGGTGCTACGCGTGCTTGGTTACCCATACACAATGAACAACCCGGCATTTCAGTACGCGCGCCAGCTTTACCATAGATGTTGTAGAAACCTTCTTCCATCAATTGACGCTCATCCATACGTGTTGGTGGAGCAATCCACAAACGCGTTGTCAATGAACCACCAGGCACTTTCTCTAACAACTTACCTGTTGCGCGGAAGTGACCGATATTTGTCATACATGAACCAACGAATACTTCGTCAATTTTCACGCCTTGAACATCAGAAAGAAGTTTCGCATCATCTGGATCGTTCGGGCAGCAAAGAACAGGTTCTTTAATGTCAGCTAGATCAATTTCATATAC
>JAHLFF010000334.1 GCA_018883945.1 Candidatus Acinetobacter avistercoris | reverse complement strand
CTTTTAAATGGGCACTCCTCCCTTCATAAAGGGAGGTTGGGATGGATTCTTTAAAAGGAAACTTAAGTGACCTATCTGTTTATATCAGATTTACATTTGTCACCCAATCACCCTCGACTTGTTCGGGGGTTTTTAGATTTACTCGATTCTTACAAGCATAAAAATATCCAATTGTACATTTTAGGGGATTGGTTTAATGCATGGATTGGTGACGACTACACTGCCCCATGGTTAACAACCATCATTGATCAGCTAAAAGAATTTAGTGACTTAGGCAATCAAATCTATTTTCAAGTTGGAAATCGAGACTTTGCTTTAGGTCAAAAATTTTTAGATCATTTTAATGGTATTTTGCTGCCTGACACCTTTGAATTAAACCTTATTAATCAACGCATACGCCTCGAACATGGTGATGCTTTGTGTACAGATGATGTTTCTTATCAACGTTTTCGCAAAATTATTCGTCACCCATGGATTTTGGGCTTCCTAAAAAGCACCCCTTTAGCCTTTAGACAAAAGCTAGCCAATGGTTTTAGAAAAAAAAGTGCTGCTTCTAACCAGCATAAAAGCTACGATATTATGGATGTGAACCAACACGCGGTAGAAGTCGCATTGGCTAACGCAGACATTTTGATTCATGGTCATACGCATCAACCGAGAATCCATGATGGATCTGGAAAGTTACGAATTGTATTAGGTGATTGGCGTGAAGATCATGCTGAAATATTAATGATCGATACCAAGTCCAATGTTCAAAATCTAAACTTGCAAACATGGCACTATTGAACATCAAGAATAAAATCATCTAAAGCTACTTGCATAAAGCATCTGTATGCTTAACATCTAGCTGTGTTTTTGACATTTTATCTATGTATCTTCTCTTCATCTATGTATGAATATCTGAATGAAGTAAGCGTGAGTGTTGTTTATTTATACAACCATGTCCACCTTAAGGATTGAATCAGACACAAAAACCACCATAGTAAGAGTCTAAATCCATTTTCAAAACAGTGCACTTTGCTATGTCTGATTTCAACAACATCACCGTAAACCATCATGATGATCAAAAAGTTTCATTACTTATTGACGGAAAACCAATTTCAGAAAAATTTGGTGTACAGTTTGAAAGCAGTATTGTGGATGAGTTGAAGACACTTGAAGATGGCAAAGCATTGCAATTATTTGATCAATTTATTTTTTCACACAGCGATTTAAACTTCGACCATAAATATCGCTACGTGACCAGTATTGTCAAAGCGGATGATCAATTTACGCTACACACCAATTTTGTTTACCGTATTACTGCAACTGACAAACCACCAATGGAAAACTTGATTACTAAACAAGGGCAACCCATGAGTCCTGAAGATATTCAAGAATTCATTCTTAAAAATATTCAAACTGCGATGACACAATATACTGACTTAAAATACGCTTATTAATTCTATTTTTTAAATATCATTTTCATGCTTTGAGCACTTCAGAGCATGAATACTTTAAAGCATGGATAATTTAAAACACGGTTATTTCAGAACATGAATATTTAAGAGCATAGATATGAGTTTATGAGCACAAATTGATTACTCACTTGTATATCCAATAAAAAGTATTAAGATTTAGTTAAGTTAAATCGATTTAAATTCTACGCAATTGGACAAATGGACATGGATTTACTCAACGTATCTAAAACACGTTACACCACAAAAGCTTATGATGCTTCAAAAAAAATTCCACAACAGCAATTTGATCGCCTACTGGAAATATTACGCTTAACGCCATCCTCGATTAACATTCAACCATGGCACTATTTTGTCGCTGACAATATCACGGCTAAACAACGTATTGCCAAAGCATTGGTTGGAAAATATGCCTATAACGCGCCGAAAGTCCTAGATTCGTCACACACCATTTTATTTTGTACAAAAGCAGATATTACAGAACAACATCTCAATCAACTCCTGAATCAAGATGATGCCAGCGGTCGATTTAAAGATGAAACAGCTAAGCAAAATCAAAAAGATGCGCGAATGGGTTATGTTGAATATTATCGCAATGAAAAAGGCGACATTCAACGCTGGGCTGAAAATCAGACCTTTATTGCTTTGGGGCAAATATTGCTTGCAGCGGGTATTGAAAACTTAGATGGAACACCTATTGGTGGCTTTGATGAAAAAATCATTTCTGAGGAACTTAATCTTGCTGAGCAAGGGCTTATCCCTTCTGTACTGCTCACGCTCGGCTTTAGAAGTGAACAAGATTTCAATGCAAAACTACCGAAATCTCGCTTAGATAAAGATGCGATTTTCACTCACTTATAATAGCTTCGGGAAGCTTCCTGAAGCTTTAAGAAATATAAAAAAGGATGAAGATTATTTCTTCATCCTTTTTATTTTATGTTTTATTTTAATCTTTGGTTTTAATGATTTGAATTTTAAGGACTAAGGTTTTAAGGACTTAGGTTTTAATCACTAAAATTTTAAAAACTCATTTTAATAATTCATTTTAATAACTAATCTTAATAACCAAGGATAAATCCTTAAACAGGATATGAACTCGCAATCTCTTGGCTAATCATAACTGCTGTTGCGGCAGACAAGGTCCAACCTAGATGACCATGGCCTGTGTTATAGAAGACTCTCTCACGCTTTCCACGTCTGACAACTGGCATCATATTTGGCATCATCGGTCTGAGCCCCGCCCATGGAATCGTGTGTTCTGTCGATATATTAAAGTTACGATTAGCCCAATCAATTAAGGGCTGAATACGCTCTGAATTAATATCACGATTATAACCATTGAACTCCGCTGTTCCTGCAATTCTTAATCGGTTTGGACCTAAGCGAGACGTCACGATTTTGGCACTTTCATCCAACAAACTTACCCATGGTGCATTTTGAATGCTTTGCTCATCATCTAACTGGACTGTAATGGAATAGCCTTTTACTGGATAAACATTTACACGATCGCCTAACTGCTGCGCCAAGTGATAACTTCCAACACCGCTACAAACCACCACAGCATCTGCATCAATTTGCTCGACTGCAACCGCCTGTTGATTCATATTTTCGACGCTTGGATGATATTGAATATGCACACCTTTATCAGAGTGCTCAATATTAATCACTTCCATACCAAATAAATACTTTACCCCATACTTTTTAGACGCATCAGCGAGACCTTTGGTAAATTTGTGAATATCACCCGTTGCATCACCAGGACAATAAAAACCTGCATAATACTCACCCGTTAAGGTCGGCTCGATATTTTTCATCTCTTCGACAGTGACTGCATGACGCTCTAAACCACCACCACACAACACATTATTCACTCGTGTCGCAACAGCATAGTCATATTCAGAATGATAAAAATGTAATATACCGCGTTTTTCTAAGTCAAAATCGATCCCTTCAAGATCAGCAATTGAAAATAAGCGCTCACGAGCCATGAGTGCCATTTTGACAGTATCTCGGGTATTGGCTTCATAATGTTTAATATTGCCTAGAAACTCAATCAACCATGCATATTTATGCATATCAAAAGATGGATTGAGTAATAACGGTGCATTTTTTTGTGTCATCCACTTGATGCCCTTGAGCACCGTGGCTTTTTGATTCCAAACCTCCGCATTACATGCAGAAAGCTGTCCGCCATTGGCAAATGAAGTTTCCATCGCTGGAAATAAATGTTTATCAATAACAGTAACTTCATAGCCCAATTGAGCCAGCTCATATGCTGAAGTTACACCTGTAATACCTGAGCCAATCACGACAACATGAGGCATAAAGACACTCCTTGGAATATATTCCAATGGCCCCATCTGTCACTGTACCTGAGAGCTTCGGATTAAATTTGATCCATTCAAATTTACCCATCCCCTTCGGTGAGCCTTGTTTTTTATCAATTAACAAGACTTCTCTCCAGATGTTTAAAAATTATTACAGTCCTTTTGCCTGAGAGATTCCGGGGTCGTTGCTCCTTCGGCGGATCTACAGAAGATCTCTCTCCTGCAATAATTTATAATTGTTATGAAGCAATATATATGCCATTTTAAGAGTAAAGAGAAGCAACTAAATGTAACTTGTTATAATTCATTTTAAAAATTCTTCAGATTTGTGATCCAAACACAATATCCAGACTTGGTTAAGATGGTACTCAGCATCATTTCTGAATAAATAGCATCATTAAAACGCAACTAAATCTGATAAAGTGCTATATAAATGTTAGGCAGGCATTTTAGATTAGTTTTTTATCAATCTAAAATTTAGTTTTAGTCTTTAATTTTCTAATTGAATTTTTAATGTTTAACTAGAAATTAAAATTAATTTCAGTATTTTGAATGTATTAACACACTATAAAATAAAAAATAGCTAAACTTAAAACTACTGATCATTAATTAACTTTCTTAGAATCGCTTCATCTTATTAAATTCAGTCAATTCTCTAAAAATCACTTCACCATCTGAGAATCAATGATCAAACGCGCCAACTCTAAATCTTCTGGATAAGTGATTTTAATATTATCTGAACGCCCAATCACAACTTTTACAGGTTCGCAAACAGCTTCAAGTGCACTGGCCTCATCTGTAATATTAAGTCCTTTCTCTAAAGCATATTCAATGGCGTTTTTAAGTGTGCCTAACTTCGAAATTTGCGGTGTTTGAGCCTGCCAAAGTTGGTCACGACTCACCGTTTTTTGAATATTTTGAGTCGTATTATTTTCTACATATTTTAAAGTGTCACGAACTGGCGTTGCTAAGATAGCACTATGATCAACAGCGATAGCTTGTTGAATTAAATCTTCTAGATTTTGCAGGCTGACACAAGGACGCGCTGCATCATGCACAAATACCCAATCATTTTCATCGGCAATCGTTGTTAGATAATTTAATCCATTAAGCACTGAATTCACTCGCTCATTTCCACCCAAACAAAAATGTGCGATTTCAGATTTTGATAAGCTTAATTTTTTTGCAATATGGTCCATTTCAGAAATAGCCAATACATAACCACTCAAAGGCAATTGCGTTAAGCGTTGAATGGTGTGTTCTAAGACAGTTTTATCTTGGATCGTTTGATATTGTTTTAATTCTTGTTTAGAAAAACGGCTTCCTGAACCTGCTGCAGGAATAATAGCCCATAATTTACGGTTGTGTAGATTCAACAGGTTTGGCTTCATTCGTTCTTTGATCTGCTTGTGCGTTTGGGTCAATATAAATCGGTTTGTAATTACTACTAATCGTACTCATTTGTACGAATGTTTCATGTGGCTTGATCAGACCTAGATCTAAACGTGCATGCTCTTCAATAGCTTCAACACCATTTTTCAAGTCAAACACTTCTGCAGCCAAAATACGATTGCGCTCTTTTAATTCTGCATTTAATTCAGTTTGTTGATGAATTTGTTCAAGTAAAGCATGGTGAGGGAAATAACCACCCTCACCAAACCAAAAGCGAAATTGGAGGACAGCGATAATGATCACTGCCAGCACCAATAAGACTTTACTCGAAGTTGTTTTTAATACTTCTAACATAATCATTTAAAGCTTAGTTCAAACCTTTGAATTCAGCTTTACCGCGATATGCAGCATTCGTCAACTCTTCAATACGAAGTAATTGGTTATATTTTGCTACACGATCAGAACGACACAATGAACCTGTTTTAATTTGACCCGCGCCAGTACCTACAGCAAGATCTGCAATCGTAGAATCTTCTGTTTCGCCAGAACGATGTGAAATTACAGTAGAGTAACCATTTTCTTTGGCAAGATAGATCGCATCTAAAGTTTCAGTTAAAGTACCAATTTGGTTGTATTTAATCAGAATAGAGTTACCGACTTTCTCATTAATACCACGTTGTAAAATCTTTGGATTGGTTACGAACAAGTCATCACCAACCAATTGAATTTTATCGCCAAGAATAGACGTTAAGTATGACCAACCTTCCCAATCTGATTCGTCCAAACCATCTTCAATAGAGATAATTGGATATTGGTTTACAAGGCCAGCTAAGTAATCAGAGAATTGATTGCTCGTGAATGCTTTATTGCCTTCACCTGCAAGAATATATTGACCATTTTTGTAGAATTCTGAAGATGCACAATCAAGCGCAAGCATAATATCAGAACCTGCTTTGTAACCCGTTTGACCAATCGCTTCAAGAATAACGGTAATTGCTTCTTCGTTTGAACGAAGGTTTGGCGCAAAACCACCTTCATCACCCACTGCTGTATTTAAACCTTTTTTGTTTAAAACAGATTTTAGTGAATGGAAAATTTCAGCACCCGCACGCAATGCTTCAGAGAATGAAGTAAAGCCTACTGGCTCAATCATAAACTCTTGAATATCAACATTATTGTCTGCATGTGAACCACCATTGATGATATTCATCATAGGTACAGGCATGGTTAAGATTTTGTTATTGCGTAAATCTGCAATGTATTGGAACAATGGAATTTTTTTCTCATCAGCTGCTGCACGTGCCGCTGCCAAAGAAACAGCTAAAGTTGCATTTGCACCTAATTTTTCTTTATTTTCAGTAGCATCAAGTTCAATCATCGTGTTATCGATGTCTTTTTGCTCAAATACTGATTTACCCAATAAAGCATCACGAATCAACGTATTTACGTTGTTCACTGCTGTACGAACGCCCTTCCCTAAGTAACGCGCTTTATCGCCGTCACGAAGTTCTAAAGCTTCACGAGAACCTGTTGAAGCACCAGAAGGTGCACATGCACGGCCAACAACACCTGATGCCAAAATCACATCAGCTTCAATAGTCGGGTTACCACGAGAGTCTAAAATTTCACGTGCACGAATGTCAACGATTTGACTCATGAACAATTCCTCAGTTAATTAATATGAACTGCGTTTAAAGCAGCATAAGGGTAAAAAATTAATGGGTATCTAGCTTTTTGAAGCCTTTTACTAATGTATCGAGTTCTTTCAACTGTGCCAAGAATGGCTCAAGTTGAGACATACGCAGCGCACATGGTCCATCACACTTGGCTTTTTCTGGATCAGGATGTGCTTCTAAAAACAAACCTGCCAAACCTGTAGCGATACCCGCACGTGCCAAAGTTGAAATTTGCGCACGACGACCACCTGCAGAATCTTCTCTGCCGCCTGGTGTTTGTAAAGCATGGGTCACATCAAAGAATACTGGTACATTCATTTCTTTTAAATGATCGAAGCCCAACATATCGACAACTAAGTTGTTATAACCAAATGCTGAACCACGTTCACACAAAATTAACTTATCATTTCCAGCTTCTAAACATTTGTTCAGAATATGGCGCATTTCATGTGGTGCAAGGAATTGAGCTTTTTTAATATTAATAATTGCGTCTGTCTTAGCCATTGCTTCGACTAAATCTGTCTGACGACTTAAAAACGCAGGAAGCTGGATAATGTCAGCAACTTCAGCCACAAGAGCAGCTTGATACGGCTCATGTACATCGGTAATGATTGGCACATTAAAATGCTTTTTAATGTCTGCTAACCACTCAAGCCCTTTTTCTAGACCAGGACCTCGAAAAGAGTTCAGGCTCGAACGATTCGCTTTATCAAAACTTGCTTTAAACACATATGGAATATCTAAGCGTGTGCAGATATCGACATAAGTTTCAGCAATTTCAAAAGCCAAATCTTTGGACTCAAGTACATTCATTCCGCCGAATAATACAAATGGTAAATGATTTGCCATTTGTATATCGCCTAAACGTACAATTTCTTGTGGTTTTAATTGTGACATTTAAACTTCCTAGTTGTGTCTTAAACTCGCATTATTTGGTTTTTTGGTACTGCTTTTTTGCAGCATCAATGAAACTG
>JAHLFF010000333.1 GCA_018883945.1 Candidatus Acinetobacter avistercoris | reverse complement strand
TGATCATCTGAGGCATTAGGTAAAGTTCCAGCATCTGCATACCCCGCTCCACGCCATATTTCAATGATACGCCCTAAATTTCCCCAATACCGGTGAGTCGTTCGCCAACCGGGGATTGAATCCTGAGAAATTTGTCTATTTAGTACAGTTTGCGGAGGCTGTGAGAAGTCTAAATTAACGAAACTCCGCTGAATTTGCACTTCATTAGTATTTGCAGCGACATCCGCTGCATCGACCTGCGCCACACCGCCCACCATTAAAACTAAAGATGCCAAAACATGAGGTAAATATTGCTTGATCATAATGTTATTTCACCTTCACTTTTAGCTGTTCTGACTCTACTTGTAAGTCTTGCCACTGTGGCATATATTCAATTTCAATCCCAGGTACATCTGCAACCTGCAGAACCACCCGACGGCTTTTGGCTTCAGCTATTTTCATCTCTGTATCGGTTTGAAAATCAACTGCACCCTTGGCTTCAGTCACAATATGGGTAATGTTCATGCCCTGTAACACAAGATAATCTTTCACCGCCTGAACACGGCGTTGTGCCAGTTGAATGTTATAGGCTGGGCTTGCATGACGATCGGTATAACCCTTTAAAATAACAGACAATTGTGGATATTGATTTAATTGGATTCCCCATTGTTGCAGCACCGTTTGACTGGCTGGGCTTAGATCTGCACTATTTGGGGCAAAATGTACAATATTATGGGTCTTTAAACTATTAGACTGTTGATTTAATTGTACTTTGGCTAAAGGCCAAAAATCAGGGTTGACGCCATGACAACCTTTGCCATTCAGCTGCTGCAATGAAGGCAACTGTTGTGTTTGCCAGCTGATATCCATGCGCTGTACACTTGTAGATTCAACCACCTGATATAAAGCCTGTTGCGCAGCATTAAAAGGTTCTTGTGCATGTCTCCAACCTAACTCGCAATATTCTGCGGCTGCCCAGACCAGCATTATTTCTGCATGTGCCAAACTTTCTGGCGCTTTATCAATGGCACCATGCTGTTTTAAGTATTCTACCTGCCACCATAAATCACGGCGCATGACTTGTGACACACTCAACACCGGAGTAGTTAAACTCAAATTTTGCTTGGACTGTAATCCACTGACAATGATTTGAGCTTGCTGCAAGGCTTCTTGCCCGGCAACGGTTAAACTGCGCTCGGATTGTTGATTGACCGCATAACTTAACCACATTTTTGCTTTGTAAGCATGATAGCGAGTCAGTGAATCAGCATCATTATATTGTTGCAAAGTATTGGATAAGGTATCTATTTGATGTTGAGCATCAGCAGCTAAAACGGGTTCAGCATACACCAAGCTGTTCCCTAAGAATAAGGTTGCAAGTAGTCCAGTAAGGTGTTTCATGTTCTATCGTCCCTGTTCCGGCTCTAAAGCAAAGTTTGTTTTTGCCGAACGACGATCAAATAAATCTTCATCAAACTTGAATCTAAATCTTAAATACGCGCCTTCACCTGTTGAACTGGTATTTGCAAGTTCATCATCTTGGTAACCCATGAAGTTGTAGCCTGTTGAGACCCAAAGGTTGGTAGCAACTAAATAACCCAATTCTGCACCAATTAAATATCGAGTACCTGCTCCGCGGTTTGCCCATAAAGTACCTGCTTGTACACTCATATCCCAACGTTCATTAATGTCATAAATCACACGACCACTGAATAACTGCGTTAAAGCATTACTAGAAATATTATCTTCATCGAGCTCAGACCATTTTGCTGCATATTGACCCGATAAAGTCAGACGTCGCTGTGGATGATAGTTAGTATGAATAGAAGTCACATAGGCTTCACGTTTGTATTCTGCTTCTAAATCAGTGGCGTTATTTTCATAGTAATATTCAATTTTCGATAAGATATCGAGTTTATTTTGATCATAATCGCGCCATGCATAACCGATTTGGAAACGGTTGCGTAAGTGATCACCCTGATCTGCTGCTTTATTATTCACAAAGTTGAGCGTGTTTTTAGTCAGCACGGTAATATCATCGGAGAGCTTATAAGCATAACCAGTGGTATTGATGAGTGTGTCTGAAGTATCCGAACGGCGACCTTCCAAACGGGTGGTTGCTTTCCAGTCATCGTGAACTAAATATTCCAGACCCAGACTTGCTGCCGTTGAATCATTATTGGTATTTTCAATATTTTTAGATAGGCTTTGAATGCGTTCAAAACTACTACTTAGATACACACGCGGTTTAAGCTGCCAACGGTTACGTAAACCCAAAGCCGCCTCAGCTTCACGGTTGCTCATTCCATCTGCAACACGATACTCACTGAATGCTGAACCATCTTTCATGTAATTACTGGAAATACCAAACACCGTGCTGTTGGTTTCTTCCGTGGTATTCATTGAATACAAACCATCAATAGCAGAAATCACTTCATGACGGGCATAGACTTCTGTATTTGGCAGGACTTTAGCTGTTCCCCCTACAGACAAGATTTGTTTATCTGAGTTAGATAAATCCTGTTCATATTCAATAAAGGTAGATGCACCTTTCCACGGTAAGTTACCAGTAAATTTAATACGCCCCGTAGTTCCGTTATATGGACCCAAATTTTCTGTCGCTAAAGTTGCAGCAGCACTGGTTTCATCATAATGACGTAAGCCTAATTCAATCGCGAGAATTTTAAAGAAATTACGTTCCAGACTGGCAGACAACCCGGTACGAACACCATTATTGTCTTGGTCTTCAGTACGAATAGCTTCAATACGCGCCAAGCCCAGTTTTGCCACCGGTGCTGAAACCTTGACACCACTTTCTTTACGCCCTGCACTAATAGTTGCTGCATCATTTTGGAAACCTTCTTCGGCCTGCTGGTGATAGGCACGAACATGGGCAAAGCTCGGTGCATATTCAAATTCGACCCGTGCAGCGGTACCTTGGTTTTTATCAGTAGTTGAATCACTATTGATCTGAGTAATCTGATCTGCCGTAGAGTCGGTATTTTTAGACTGTGCCACTTCGGCAATAAATTTACCGTATTGCCCCACTTTTACCAGGGTATTTAAACTGGCAATCTGTTCCTGATTTAATGGATCATTACTTTGCACAAATGAACCACCCATTTTTAAATGGCTCTTCATGGCATAACTAAAACTCATCCCGCCGACTTGATATTCTGCACCAATTTCATCTGCTTCCACCGTAATCCGGATAAAGTTTGGATTCAGGTCTTGATCCACACTAGCGACAGCCTGTTTTAAGTAAATGCTGTTGCTATAGGTGTCAACTTCATAATCGCTAAAACGGGTAAGGCTTTGTTTGGCAATAATCAACCCCGGATTATTACGATCGCGGGTCAGAATCTCGACTTTTTCACTATTGTCTAAAATAAGTTCATTTGAAATTGAACCCAGACTGTAGGGACCAGAAATACCCAGTGCACGATTTTCTGTCACCACTTGACGAGATTTGGTTTCAGCCGCAAATGCTGATGCCTGAAACTTATCGCCTTCATGTCCAACTTTAAGTCCCGTCAAGGAACGGTTGTATTGCCCCAAAGCCAACCCTTCATCTTTTTCTGTACGGGTCACATAATCGCCATACATCGCATATGAACGGCCTTTGTCTAAGCGTACATACAATTTGCTGGTCGATTGGGCTTCAAAGCCTTTCGCCGCGGCATCGCCATAAACAGGATAATATTCATCAGGTTGAATATCGCGGAACAGGCGTTGCTTGGAACTTTTATTAGAATCATAAGCCAAGGTTAGCAGGTAGTCGCCTCTGACTTTTCCTTTCAGGAACATCGCAGCACGACCATTCAACGATGTATTATTACCCCACTCGGCAATTTCATTCAGCTCATCTTCAAAGCCATCATTACGATTAACACTATGCAGCTGTTTGCTATCAAAATTATTGAAATTAATTGAGCCTTCAATTAAACCTACTGCAATCAGCGGACGTAAATCTGCCTGAAACTGAATATCGATTTCTTCTTTGAGTAAACCACTGCTAACGCGTAGTTTTCCACGTGCAGGCGCATTCGGTGCAAGAATCGGAATAATCATTTCGCCGCCCTCAATGAAGCTTTGAGTGCCCGGTTCATTTGGATTTAAATCTGGAAGATCAATAATCCCGATATCATTTTCTAAAGTGATTGAGGTACGGGTGGCCACCTTGACACCTTGTTTGTCTTGCAACTGAACGCGCAGCTGCATCACATCACGGCCATTGGCCATGACAGGGATGGGCGCATGCTGTAACTTCAACTGATGAATTTCATCCGGAACAATGACCTGAATTTGTTGGCTTTCACGGATATTACCGGCAAAATCCAGTTGTTCAGCACGAATGCTGTTTTTACCGGTTTTTAATGCTACTCCGACATATTCAACAGCCTGTTTACGATGCTCATCCAGAATAGCTAATTTACCCCGTTGTTTATCTGCTACCACCACGTCATTGACTAAAACACGCTGGGTTGCGCCCGCTGCACCTTGAACTTGAATCGTGGTTTGTGCATGAGGTAAAACTTGTCCTTCTTTTAAGTTTAAAATTTCTAAAGCGTTGTTGTCGCTACGCTTTAAATATTCTTCAAGATTTACTAAAACAGGTAGTTTTACCGGATCAATCAACAATTTCGGTTGTTTTTGTGCAGCAAAATCACCCCGATTCAATAAGCAATTCTGATCATTGTCATTTGCCAAACAGCCTTGGGTGTTTTCTGAACGGGTACTGCTTTCCAGATAGCTCGGTGCATCAATAGAAAGCTGCTTGTTAATCGCTTTTTCAAGATTCAAATTGCTGCTATTAATTTTTTCCTGACGCTGTTTGATGGCATCCGTTAAGGGTGCAGAACAGGCATCTGCCTGATCCGCCATGGCGAAATCAGCACGATGCAATTCGCCACGTTTGACATCGACAAAGCGACTGGATGGGTCACCGGCATTTCGGTTGGACTGAGTCAGTAACTCTACGCCGGCAGGTAAAGTCGTGCGGTCAATTTTAAGTACATGGGTTTTCGCCGATACACCATAAAAGTCATATTTACCTTCACGGTCCGTGATCACATAGCTGCCATCTTCCATATAAATACGGACACCCGGCACACCCAACTCGCCTTTATCCTGTATACCATTACGGTTACAGTCGCTATAAACTTTACCCACCACAAATGCATCGGCACTAAACACACCCGGACGAACTTTCACTTTAGCCTGTGCTTCATTTGAACTTAGACCAGAACGATCCACTGCACGCGCACGGTTAATACCATCACCATTTAAAGCATTCGGTCCAACCAAAACACGGTATTCAATTTTAGCGCTGGCATTGACTGCAAGATCCCCCAAACCCAGAGTTAAATACGGGCCTGTTCCACCCTCTGGATCGGCAACCGGTTTACCATCAATACGCATAGTATTCGGTACATAGCTAAAACCACGCGGTAAGCTATCTTGCAATTTGACATTACGCGCAAGCCCATCACCTTTATTACTCACGGTAATACTATAATTAGTGAAATCACCCAATTCGATACTGCTATCACGTGCAGTTTTTTGTACCATCAAACCCGATTGGCTTAATAGCGGGTCAATCGGAATATCGATATTCAAGGCCGGACTGCTGGATGTCAGGGTAAATATACCACCGTAAGAATATTCGGAATGAACCGCCATGCCGTTAAATGAACTAATCGGATAAACTACTTGATCACTTACAAAGCTATATTGATTAGCCGGAATCGTTGAGGTATCCACTAATAATTTATAGTTACCCGGAATCACCTGCGGATAAACAAACTCACCTGTCGCAGATGTGACCTGTTTTGCAGGAATTGAACGTAAAGCCCCGGTGGTACGGTCAACTTCAAAAGCAACATTATTGCCTACCGGTTGATCATTTTCGTCCACCAATATCACTGTTGCCCCAGCAACAGGTTTTTTAGTTTTTGAATCAAAAACAATCCCGTACGGGTCAATTAATATTTGAGTTGAAACATCATTAATCGGTGTGGTGACTTGACCTTGTGCATCTGAGCATTCAACCAGACTCGCAGTCACTTCATCACGTTTAAGAGTTTGTAAAACAGCATCATTCAGATTTTTTACGGCATTTTCTTCAGTATCTAAACTAAATTGGAACAGACCTGTATTTTCACCACTTTCTAGTGCAGAAATGATGACGATATCACCCGTCAATTTAGACTGAATACGAATGCGGACCTGCTCTTTGCTAAAACGGTTGGCATTACAAAGCGCGGCATTGGTTTTTAAATAGATCGATTCATTGATCTTAGCCGTATACAAACCAGTTTTAAAATCACTAGTAGTACTGTCTAAAGTAGATTTACCCACAACCTTTGTTTCTACTGTATTGGACAAGGTTTTTTGATCCACTTGCCCCTTTTGATGCAGAACATACGCTCCATTCACCAATGTGGTATAGCTAATCGTCGGTTGAGTTTTAACTTTTAACTTAATCTCGCTTTTTTGACCGGCTGCAAACGGTTTTTTATAGGCAACTACGGCATGGCCAATTTGGCTTTTATCCTGAGGTAAATGACTTGAATATTGTCCTTCTGCTAACTTATGCAAAACCAGTGTATTAGAAGCCGAATCTGAAACCTGAATATCTTCAAAAATAGTATTTGCCGGCAAAGGATCTTCAACAATCACCCATGATTCTTTTTGCCCATCCACTGTGACTTTTGCAGGAGATACCGGTAATGATGCTGAATTAGTTACCGTCAAAGTATAATTCAGGGTTTGTGCCTGATGATTTATGCTAAGCAGTTGTTGGTCTACGGCTTTTTCTATTTTTAGTTTTGCTTCAAATACCTGTACAGGGTCTTGAACTGTTTTTTGCTGTTGCGGTTCTTCACGAATTTGTGCGGTTAAAGGAAGCTCTAACTTGGACTGATCTGGAGTTTGTAATGAGGTATCTGCCACGACCCATAAGTGTACAGTTTGATTGGGTTGTAATTCTAATCCATCTTTAATCAGGGTATCTGAAATATCCAGGACACCATCTTGATTGGCATCTAAATAGATTTTTAAATTGGATAAATGGTTAACAGACGCGGTTTTAAAATCAAACCACGCATTTGTATTACTGGTATTGGTCACCTGATTTAACCAGATGACTTTTGAACCCGCTTCTACTTGCTGAAGCTGATCTGGAAATAGTTCAAGACCATAAAACTTTGCAATTTCGATATTGACTGAATTGGATTGAGTTGTTCGCAGTAATTGTCCACCATTCAAATCACTAACTTCAAAACTTGCATAAGCAATATTCTGAATCATTTGTCCAGCCATAGGCATCGCAGCATGACCGTGCTGTGCAAAGAACAAAGCAGACGCAAGTGCGGACAAAGATAATGTCTCCACTTTTTTATTCATTGCTTTTTTCATTGCCACACCCCAAAACCGAAAATACAAATAATTAGAACAAACGAATCATGCCTCCCTTTCGAAAAAGGGAGGTTAGAGATTTAGAAAAGGTTATGGAGTGACGCCACCATCAATTTTTACAGCAAATTCTAAAGTTGCTGTTTTCGTTGTGGGCAAATTGTTATCAAGCTTATAGCTGACTTGAGTTTTTTCAGTATTAAGTTTAATTGCACCAGTTTTCGCTGCTGCGCCATTCTCAGTCCCTTTTGCTGAATCAGCTAAATATTTGGTATAAGTTGGCACCGCATCATAAATCGTCACATCTTTTGCATCCGATTTACTTTGGTTGGTTGCCACAATGCGATAGTAAACACACTCACCCGGCTTAGCTTTAGTTTCACTTGCACCAAATACAGATGGAACTGTTTTACAGTCTGAAGATACCGCCTGTGACTTCACTAAAGTAACCAAACCCTCTTCAATAACAGTGGTCAAGTCAGTGATTACAAATACGCTATTTGTCTTATCAAACTTCGTTGCATCACTTGGAACAACAGTTACAGTTGATGTATACGAATCACCCACTGCTGCAGTTTTTGGTGCCTCAACTTTTACAAACACAGTCACTGATTCTTTTGGACTTAAACCATCTTCTTTTGCAGTAATGCCTGCACCTTGAGTCGCTTTTAATAAAGCGTCAAGATTGTTACCAGTCCATAGTTCTGTAGCAGGATCAATTACACCATCATTGTTTGTATCAACGTAAACGGTAACAATCTCGCCTTTTGCTGATGCTGCACTCAGCGCAAATTCTAGTTTTGTAGTAGCATCTAGACCTTCAGTCACGTTACCGTAGTTGGTTAAAGTATGGGTATAAATGATACTGCCACCCACAGCAAGCTGACCAGAACGATCTTGCGTCAATTTCAAGGAGCGAACTTGATCAACCACTATCGGATATTCAATAGTATCTCTAACACCTGTAGATGGTGATTGAATAATAACTGGAATCTTAATAGGGTTAGCTGAATCTGTTGCCGGCGTACCTGCTGGTGCAGTCACCGTTAAGCAGAAGCTCGCATCAGTACCTGCTGCAATATTACCAGAGTTAGGTGCTTTCTCAGTTGTACAAGCACCATTCACTTTTTTGAAAATCTCTACTGTCCACCCATCTGGAATGGTTGGTAGTGTAATGACGTAGTTATCTGGTGTACTACCGGTATTTTTGATGGTGACATCAATCTGATTTGGCGTACCTGGCTGGATAGTCGTTTTTGGAACATCACTACTATTATTCGAACCGCTACCTTTATCACCACCTGTGGTTGGTCTGTGCACCAAGTCGACTTTACTTTCTGTAAATGCAGTCAGATGCAACTTGATCGTATCGCTATTTTTCGAATTTTTAACTGAAGTGCTGGTCAATAGAGATTCTAAATAACCAGGCGTTGCAGGAATCGTCAGCTTTCGACCAGAAGAAAGAGTCACACGTACTACAATTTCAAGTGTTGCACCCGGTTCAATTGAGCCAGTGCTGTTACTGATCAGCGGCGTTTTACCATCTGATTGTAGGAACTCCACAATACTGTCATTACCAAAGACGGTTTTATTGATACTTAAATTATAACTATCAGCAGTATTACCCGAGTTATGGATATAAATCTTGTTGCCTGCATCGGCAGCTGAACCACCAAAGACAATCGCTTCACCCTGTTTTGCTGTTGTTTTAGCGATGTCATCTGCACCTAGCGGTGGGCTAGTACCTGGATTTTTATCTATATCTTTCCACGCATCAGTTGCAGAATCGTTAATTGAACCATTGAAAAGGCCAATCACTGTGACTGTATTCGGGTTAGAAGGAACAACTGTTTTATCTGTGGTTGTTGTTGGTGGCGTTAAAGGTACATTTCCAGGGGTTAATAGAACAGGGGTTGAGTCATTCGTCTTACCATCAGTATCAGCATATGCTGTATTGATGATTTTATCACCATCTACAACCTTAGTAGATGTACCGCTAACTGTATCTTTGACCTTCACTGTTAAAGTCAATTGACCGGTTTGCCCCGCAGTCAATACACCAACATTAAGCAAGAAGATTTCCGCATCAGACTGTTTTCCATATTGGTATTTACCATCAATCTGACCACCATTGGCAGTGTTGTTATAAGTCACGCCATTATATGTAACCGCTTTTAACTCAACATTTTTTGGCAAAACATCATAAATGGTTACAGGATCAACAGTTGCTGCCGTACCCTTATTATAAAATTTTAAAGTATAGGTAATGTCGCCATTTACATTCGCGCTGCTGGCACTCGCCGATTTCTCAACCTGAACAATAGCACCAGTTTTAATATAGGCTGTATCTGTGTTTGATTGGCTATTTGAGTCAAATTTTGATGTCGCTGTTAATTTTAGTTTATCCAGTGCACCTGCTGCGGCAGTTGAAGGGGTTTTAGCAACAATGATAATACCCGTAGATTCATTTGCTTCAAGTTGAATATCCTTAGAAGTCGTCGAACCATTCTGACCATAAGTAATTAAAGGAATATCAGTATCAGGTATACCATCCTGGTTTTTATCCAAATAAACTTTAATTTCATTAAATTCGAAAATTGAGGATTCGGTAGGAACCAAATTTTCAAGCTTAAGGCTGAAGCTATCTGTGCCGTTACCTGTGTTGGTCAAGATATGTGAAAAGCTGATGTTACTATTTGCAGCAGTTTGTCCTTCACGATCAGCTGCTAGAGTAAAACCACCTACCTGTGCAATTAAGGTTTTAACCAAATTAGAGGTTACAGTACGTTCTGAACCTGTTGAATCAGTATACGATGCTGTCGCTACGTTACTAATGCTTGCACCCGCAGAAGGTATTTGTGCAGCCATAGCTTGACTACCCAACAAAGATATCCCACCAACAATTGCTAAGGCAGTCGTGATTTTACTTAATTGAAAATTATTTTTCATGAAGAACCCAGTGATAAGGTCGATATTGACCAATTAAAAATTTTATTTAGATGTATTGACTTGGACTTGAGCAGAAATGATAGTCTTCTGTTTTGGCTTTAACTCACTCAAATTCCACTGTAAGACTCGATATTCTGTGAGTGGAACATTCACTTTCTTGCCATTTTCCATACGGGTGAGTGGTGCTTTAGCAAAATTTTTACCGTCTATAGAGGCATAAATATTTTGAGGCAGATGCTGCCCTGTATAAGTTACATCCACAGGAAGTGGAAGATTCAACTTTAAATTTTTCAGACTTTGACTCGATACATTTGAATATTCAACTTGGTATTCAAGTAATGCCTTTGGCTTGACCTGATCTGTGGTCTTTAACTCTTTTTTTACTTTCTGGTTTACTTCTATTTGAAACACTTTCATATCAGCAATTAAAGCTTGGCTATCTGCGAATGTTTGTGTTGTCAGCCCTGTCAATAACAGCAAAGACAGGGGAATTGAACTCACCTTTTTTTGGGATTTAATCATTTTGATACAAATCTAAACATAATGTCATTGTATTTTTACACTAATAAAT
>JAHLFF010000332.1 GCA_018883945.1 Candidatus Acinetobacter avistercoris | reverse complement strand
CCAGTGCAAATAAAGACTGCATGACGATCTCGCCAATGGTTCTGGAACGTACATCACGCTCACCTAAGCGGCGAATTTGTAATTGAATATCACTCAATACGGTTTCAATTTGTTCTTGTGTCACAGGACGTTTTTGTAGGGCATGCATGAGTGAACGACGTAATTTTGCCTCATCATAAGGTTCATTTTTACCATTAGACTTGGTCACTCGTGGCATCACCACTTCAAAACTCTCAAACGTGGTAAAACGCTCATTACAACCAATACATTCACGTCTACGTCGAATCTGACAGCCTTCGGCGGCTAAACGAGAGTCTATAACCTTACTATCTGCGGCGTTGCAAAATGGACAGTGCATAGCGTTTTAATTGGACAATTTATATTTAACTTAGTGTAGCAAAAATTCAATGTAATGTTGAGCTTTCAACCATATATAGAAAAAAAGCAGCCCAATTGGGCTGCTTCATACCATATATTGATTATTTTATTTTTTAATCGACACGTTCGCCATGCTGACTTAAATCTAGACCCATGCGTTCATCATCAGATTCAACACGGATACCAATAATCAAATCAATCACTTTAAGAATGATAAATGTACATACTGCGGAATACGCAATTGTCGCAAGAACACCTTCAACCTGAACCCACAATTGAGACATCACATTGACTGGAGCAGCATCACCCATGATGAATTCGCTTGCAAAGAAAGCCGTTAAAATCGCCCCGACAATACCACCGACACCATGCAAACCAAATGCATCCAAAGAGTCGTCTGCTTTTAATGCGCGTTTTAGTGCTGTAATTCCCCAGAAACACACCACACCACCAATCAGACCCATTGCAAGTGCGCCACCAACGGTGACAAAACCAGCTGCAGGCGTAATCACCACTAAACCTGCAACTGCACCAGATGCAGCGCCCAGTACCGACGCTTTTCCGCGTACCATTCTTTCCGTAATTAACCATGAAATTGCAGCAGCGGCAGCAGCAACTTGAGTCACGACAAGTGCATAACTTGCTGAACCATTTGCGCCTAGCGCTGATCCACCATTAAAGCCGAACCAACCCACCCAAATCAAACTCGCACCAATGACGGTAAGTGTTAAGTTATGAGGTGCCATTGATTCTTTACCCAGGCCCATACGTTTACCCAGCATATATGCAGCCACTAAACCTGCTACACCTGAGTTAATATGAACAACGGTACCACCAGCAAAGTCGAGCGCACCATCGGCACCCAACCAACCACCACCCCATACCCAATGCGTAATTGGCGCATAAACAACAATTACCCAAACCACAATAAAGGCGATGAAAGCACTAAATTTCATACGTTCAGCAATCGAACCACTGATAATGGCTACAGTAATGATTGCAAAAGTCATTTGAAAAATAACAAATAGAATTTCTGGAATAGTTCCCGTTAAGGCTTCTGTGGTAATCCCTGAAAGCATAAACTTATCTAAGCTTCCAATCAGAGCATTTCCCTCTCCAAAAGCGAGCGAGTAACCAATAACAACCCAGACTATACTCACGACTGCAGCAGCAACAAAACTATGCGCCATTGTGCTTAAAACGTTTTTCTTACGTACCATACCGCCGTAAAATAGCGCCAAACCTGGAATGGTCATAAGCAAGACCAATGCGGTGGACACTAAAATCCAAGCCGTATCACCTGTATCTAATTTTGGTTCTTCTTCTACAGCAGGTGTTGATTCAGTTGGAGCCAGAACAGCCACAACTTCACGAGAATCTGTAGGAGATGTTTCAGTTGCCACAACTGTCACATCTTCCAGAGTAGGTGTTGGCTCTGTGACAGCATTTTCAGCCCATGCAACAGAACCACCTAAAAGTGCGCCTGACAAACTCAGCGCAAGTAGCATCTTATTCATTCGTATCCCCCAACCTAGTTTTTCTGAGTTATTGGCTACTCAGCAAACTTCATGCCAAATTAAACAGCATCTGCACCAGTTTCACCTGTACGGATACGGATCACTTGCTCTAAGTTCGTCACGAAAATTTTTCCGTCACCAATTTTGCCAGTGCTTGCTACACGAGTAATTGATTCAATAACTGATTCAACCATTTCGTCGCTAATCGCGATTTCAATTTTTACTTTAGGTAAAAAATCAACCACATACTCTGCGCCACGATAAAGTTCAGTATGACCTTTTTGACGACCAAAGCCTTTAACTTCAGTCACGGTAATACCTTGAACACCAATCTCAGAGAGTGCTTCACGCACATCATCTAATTTGAATGGTTTTACAATTGCTGTTACGAGTTTCATATTGTTTTCCTTCGGCTTTTTCCACCAGTAAGGTTTTATGTTCAAATTTCGTGCCAAACTCCCTAAAGGTTGGGGGTATTAGTCGGTTAAAGCACGAAGGTCTTTATACTCTATTTTATACGTCATAATTAATTTAAGCTTTAAAAATCATACAATTTTTAGTGAATTTTTTTATATCAATTATTGGAATAACCATATCTTAATCAGTAAACACTAGGGGCATAATAAAAGCGATGTTACACTGTAAAAAATGAGGATATATTTAGAGTCAGTTATGATAGAAACGTTACTACAAGCGATTTTAGAGCAGGTTGAACAACCCAAAAAAGATTTAGAACACAACTTACGCGCATTATTACAAGAGACAGTTACGCAAATGAACTTAGTCTCACAAGACGAGCTAGAGCGCCAAAAAACAGCACTTCAAAATGCCAATGCACGATTAAATCAACTTCAAGAACAAATCAAAGCTTTAGAAACAATGATTTCTCTAAAAAGTTAAAAAATGCACCATATAGGTGCAATAAAATTATAAAGTGATTAAAAATAAAGCAACTTATAAAAATAATAGGTCTATCCAATGTCTTTTGCCAAAATTTATACTCGAGGTTTGCTTGGTCTTCATGCTCCATTAATTGAAGTTGAAGTTCATGTCAGTCAAGGTCTACCCTCTTTGACGATTGTTGGGTTAGCAGAAGCAGCTGTACGTGAAAGTAAAGATCGCGTGCGGTCTGCCATTATCAATAGTGGTTTTCAATTTCCAACCAAACGCCTAACCATCAATTTAGCCCCAGCAGATCTTCCAAAAGATGGCTCACGTCTTGATTTACCTATCGCTTTAGGAATCTTGATTGCCTCAGGTCAATTACCAGAAAATAGTACAGATGAGTTTGAGTTTATTGGTGAGTTAGCTCTAGATGGCCAATTAAGAGCAGCTTCTGGTACCCTAACCATTGCCATGGCATGCCAAGCGGCGCATCATCAATTGATGTTACCAACAACAAATGCTGAGGAAGCAGCTCAACTGCCTGATTTCAAAGTTTTTGCAGCCTCAAATCTCAAACAGGTGTGTGAACACTTTTCAAAAACGCACACAATTGATGCATTTTTATCCAGTTGCACACTCAAAAAAAATGAATATAAATCTGATCTTGCAGATGTTAAAGGTCAGCTTAGACCCAGACGCGCTTTAGAAATTGCAGCAGCAGGAGGACATTCAATTTTATTTAAAGGTCCTCCTGGCACAGGCAAAACTTTATTGGCCTCGCGCTTGTCGAGCATTTTGCCACCCTTGAATGCTCAAGAAAATTTAGAAGTTGCCAGTATTTATTCTATTGCCAGTGCGCAACATCAATTTGGACAACGCCCCTTCCGTGCACCACACCATACTGCTTCCGCAGTGGCTTTGGTCGGTGGAGGTTCACACCCTAAACCTGGTGAAATTACCTTGGCGCATTTGGGCGTTTTATTTTTAGACGAACTGCCTGAGTTTGATCGAAAGGTGTTAGAAGTTTTGAGACAACCCTTAGAGTCTAAAGAAATCGTTATTTCCAGAGCTTCAAGGCAAATTACCTTCCCTGCTAATTTTCAGTTTATTGCTGCGATGAATCCTTGTCCGTGTGGTTATGCGTTTAATCAGGACACTCGCTGTCAGTGTTCGGCAGAATCCATCAAACGTTATCAAAATCGTATCTCGGGGCCATTGCTCGATCGCATCGATTTACATATAGATGTGCCGCCTCTCAGACCGCAAGATCTTCAAGACACCAAGCCAGTTGAAAACTCTGAAACGGTTAGACATCGTGTGATTCAAGCTTATGATTTACAAATGGCGAGACAAGGTTTCTTAAACCAAGCCCTATCTCCACAACAATTGGAGAAATTTGTTCATTTGGATGATGCCGCTCAGCATATTATGGCAACAGCACAACAACGTTTAAATTTATCTGCACGGGCATATCACCGTATTTTACGTGTTGCTCGCACCATTGCAGATTTGGCCCAAAGTGAAGACATTCAAATTAGCCATTTAACTGAGGCATTGTCTTATCGAAGTCAGCAAGCCTGAAGGTTAACCATAAATAGAGCGAAGAAAAAAAGACGACTCGATGTCGTCTTTTTTGAAAAAATTAAATTTCGAGATTAAAAGTCATACTTCAGACCCAATACCACTTTATTTTTTTGTTTTACATCATTACGGTCATAACCACCCACAATGAAATTCATATTTGCCGTCACACCAGTGTCAGCCAAGGCTTTACTTACCCCAATATCGAAATGACGGAATCCAAAGCTTTCGCTGGTTTCTTTAATAAAGTCTCCTGATTTTCTATAAGCATATAATCCAAGAGCGGTATCTAGACTAAAATCTTTCGGTAAAGGATAGCTATATGATGCTTTGAAATAAGTATCACCTGTATTTCCCCATAAAACGTCTTCAAGCAAAGTCTGAGCAGTCAAGTCGATACCTTTGTAATTCAGACCCAACATGGTTTCAAAACCATTTGCATTACTTGTACCTAAATCATAATAATAGTAATAGGTAAAACCAGCGGTATAGCTTAAATCATCATTAATTTTACCGTTATAGCCTGCATAGAAATCATTTTCGAATTCGTTTCCATTCTCAGAGCCATAATCTAGTGTTGAACCCCACCAGCCAGCATAGAAACCTGATGCATGGCTATAATCTAAACCACCTTGGATGGTCGCATTTTTATTTTCAGGTACTTTGGTAATACCGCGTAAATTATAGCTAGAAAGTAAACCAATATTGCCAGATATCGAATGATCAGAGGCTGGTGCTTCAGCAAATGTAAGCGTTGATGCTGATGCTGTAACGGCTAGCCCTAATGCTTTTAATGTAAATTTCATACTGATGAATCCCCCACTTCGTTTTCCGATCGTTTTGGTTAATTTTTTTGACTCAACAGGTAATTAGCAATTGCTATGCCAGCTTTTTAAATTTGATATATTTAGAAGTTCTCATGATTCAAAAAAAATAAAATAAGACATTGTTTTAGTTATAATTTTTAAGAATAAAAATTTAATAGCACTTGCTTTGGTTATGATGAAGCGATCACTTTTAAAATGAATAACAAGGGTTCAGCAATTTACATACATTTTTAAAACTCATTACATTTCGCTTCTTTTTAAGGCTATTTTTTAAACAAATTATTAAAATTTGCATAAAAAAAGTGCATATCCGAGAATATGCACCTCACATTTTAAATATGTTTAAAAGGAATAATTGACTGCGAAGACCAAATGTTCATCTAGATCTTGATTAAGTCGATCTTTAATACCCCAGATATAATCCAAACCAATAACCACACCAGAGTCAACTAAGGGCATGCTCAGACCGACTCGGGTTTCATTGAACAAGAAATTTTTCTCTGTTTGAACCAGACTATTGTCCCGATGATCATTGTAAATTGAGGCGACAATGCTTGTATTGAGCAAAATATCATAGAACAAAGGATGACTATAGCCAGCGCCTAAATACATATCGCCAACATTGCCATAATTCGCATCAGACAAAGCAATACCCAAATTTAGACTTAAGTTTCGATAATTTAAGGTGTTAAGCCACTCTGTACCCGTACTACGACGACGTTCAGATCGATCATCATTATATGAGCTGCCACCATTATGATATACAAAGGCTGTGACTTGAGTCCGATATGTGAGCGCCTCATTAATCTCTTTTGTATAACCAATACCAAAGTCATGTTCAAAACCGTGATCTTTGTTTATAT
>JAHLFF010000331.1 GCA_018883945.1 Candidatus Acinetobacter avistercoris | reverse complement strand
GTTTTAAATGTTGCGCACGCGCAGCATACATCAGCAAAAGTTCAGTATCATGACTCATACTTTCTTCATGGTTAACTGACAAGAGCAATGAACGAATTTGCTCAGCCATGGGCGTCCCTCCCGGCTCTCTTGTCAGCACTACATCACGACCATTTGTTTGAAAATGATCAAACATTTTATGGATTAAAGTGGTTTTTCCTACACCTTCCGTGCCTTCAAAACTAATAAACATACTTACTCCTTAATTTTTTGCACGGATAACTGAAAGGTATTCTTGTACTGCACGATTGTGATCTTGCAAATTGGTACTAAAGGTATGCCCACCATTGCCTGTAGCCACAAAATAAATATTATTTGAGCTGTCAGGATGCATCGCAGCTTCAATCGCTTTAGAACTTGGCAGTGCAATTGGTGTTGGTGGTAACCCACTCATGGTGTAGGTGTTATATGCGGTCGGAGTTCGTAAATCTTTGCGGCTAATATTGCCTTTATACGCATCACCCATTCCATAAATCACAGTTGGATCCGTTTGCAAACGCATTCCCATTTTTAAACGGCGGACAAAGACACCCGAAACTTGTTCTAATTCACGGTCTACACTGGTTTCTTTTTCAATAATAGACGCCATGATTAAGGCTTCGTATTTATTTTGATAAGGCAAATCTGTTGCACGCTTTTCCCAAGCTGCATCCAATGCTTTCATTTGATATTGATAGAGATCCGTTAAGATTTTACGGTCTGTTTCACCTTTGGCAAAAAAGTAGGTATTCGGTGAAAATAATCCTTCAGGGTGATCATATGGAATATTTAATTCTTTGAGTAATTCTGAATAAGATAAGTGAACAACCTCTTTGGTCACCAAGTCATCTTTTTTAAGCGCTTCAATCAACTGTTTAAAGTTCGTGCCTTCGATCACCAGAATACGATTCATTTGCGCATTATCAGCATTCGACAACATATTCAAAACCTCACGAACACTCATGCCCTGAGTCACTTCATAAACGCCTGCTTTCATGGTGTCATGAATCATCACTTTATGATAAAGCTTCAAAACAATTGGAAAACTTATATGTTTATCTTTGGCCAAGCGCTCGATAAATCCTGAATAGGTATCTCCATTGCCTATTGCCAGCATTTGCTTTTGACCATCCACGGGATAGTTTTTAAACAAACTCGACCACAACACAAAAGTAAGCATCATTAATAGTCCGATGACAATCATCAACAAACCTTTAATTTTTGATGCAAACATCGTTTGTTTTTTCTTTTTGGATTGAGATTTAGGCATATTCAGACATTTGATTCAATTGAAGAGTTTGGAATAGTTCAAAACAAGGTTGAACATCTAAAGGCAGCACAGCTAAATCCATGACTGCTTTCATTGGACTTAATGCATTGCAAAAAAATAAGCTTTGAAATTTAGGAATTTCTTCCATATCAATATAACGCTGCTCACATGGAATCTGCTGCTGCTGCATGCGCTGTAAAATTTCAGCGCGCATTACCCCGTGCACGCCATTATAACGAAGTTCTGGCGTAATCCATGTATTGTTTATTCTAATGAAACAATTACTGCTCACTCCTTCAACCACCCCCCCTTGGACATCGGTCACCAATGCTTCAGCCCAGCCCTTATCTTGTGCTTCTTTTTTGAGTAAGACTTGTTCTAAGCGATTGAGACTTTTAATGCCGACCAACTGCGGCATGGTCAAACCCATAGCAGTATCTAGTACGCCACTCGATACTGTTTCACATTTAAAATCATTCGTTTCTTGCGGATAAAATATGACATAGACATCAGCAGGATGATCTGGCAAAGCATAGCCCCGATTCCCCTCACCACGACTGAGAATAATTTTAACAGTACCACTAATGTCTTTGAATCGCGCTGAAATCTGATCAATCGTCTGGTCGATCAAATTCAGATCGAAATTTAAATGCAAACGCTCTGCAGCCAAAGCCAACCGCGCAAAATGACGCTCTTTCAATTCAAAGCAACCCTGATGAATTCGTGCTGTGCTAAAGCAACCATCGCCATAATGGAAAGCGCGGTCTAATAGTGGAATGGTTTTAACTTCACCCGCATTTCTAAAACACAGCATATTGATCCTAGCTCGTTCAAATCACAATAAATAATGTAGATATTAAGATACAGCTCTTTATCTCTTTTATTCATATAAAATTCATTTTTTATTATTTTTTATGGATAAAGAGAACCGCTATTCTGCACGCATATTACATAAATCACATCTTCTTTGGGGATTATATACATGCGATTATCAAAATTAAAACTCGGATTGCTTGTTGCTTTAATATCAACATCTTCTTTAACCAGTGCAGCACGTGATTTACTCAACGTGTCTTATGATCCTACCCGTGAACTTTATACTGAAGTCAATAAAGAGTTTGGCGCTTACTGGAAGTCTCGCACTGGTCAAGACATTAATTTCCGTCAGTCTCATGGCGGTTCAGGCAAACAAGCGCGTGCTGTGATTGATGGCTTAAATGCGGATGTCGTGACACTAGCTTTGGCTGCCGATATCGATGCGATCGCAGAAAAAACCACTTTGCTTCCTAAAGATTGGCAAAAGAAATTTCCGCATAACTCGACACCATATACCTCTACCATCGTATTTCTGGTACGTAAAGACAATCCAAAAAAAATTAAAGATTGGGGCGATTTGGTAAAACCAGGCGTTGAAATTATCACGCCAAACCCTAAAACGTCAGGTGGTGCACGTTGGAACTATTTAGCTGCATGGGCATGGGCAAAACACCAACCTGCAGGTAATGATGCTAAAGCTCAAGAATTTGTCCGTCAAATTTATAAACAAACCAAAGTTCTTGATTCTGGTGCACGCGGTTCAACTACGACCTTTGCAGAACGAGGCATAGGGGATGTATTACTGGCATGGGAAAATGAAGCTCATCTTGCCCTTCGTGAACAACCAGGTAAATTTGAAATTGTCACACCAACTCTGTCTATTTTGGCTGAGCCGCCAGTGGCAATTGTCGAAAAAAATGCTGAAAAATCTGGAAATACCAACTTAGCTAAAGGCTATTTAAATTTCCTTTACTCACCAAAAGGTCAGGATATTGCAGCGAAGAACTTCTATCGTCCTCGCGATGCCAATGTCTTGAAAAAATACAATTCAACCTTTAAACCACTCAAATTAATTACCATTGATAGTGAGTTTGGCGGTTGGGCAAAAGTTCAAAAAGAGCATTTTGAAAATAACGGCATATTTGATCAAATTACCAAAGCCAATAGCGCGAAGTAATTTAGAGTTGATATAGGAGCAGACATTATGCATACGATTATTGTCCCAGGCGTAGGTGGTAGCGATTACAACCATTGGCAGTCTTGGTTACAGCGTCAGCTGGTGTCATGCTCCCGAGTTCAACAAAAAGATTGGAACAAACCACTTTTGAGCGACTGGATACATCAATTTAAGCAGACCATTGCTCAAGTTGAAATGCCCATTCAAGTCGTAGCACATAGTTTTGGGTGTTTAACCACGGTTGCTGCGATGAATCAGCATCCAGAATTGGCCACTAAAATTAAAAAACTCATTTTGGTTGCACCCGCCAATCCAAGTCGTTTTGGTGAAAATGGTTTCGCTCGAGACAGTGTAGATGGTGTTGCGAATTATGCAGCTTATTTTCATGCGCTCAAGGTGAAAATTCCTACAGATCTCATTATTAGCGAAAACGATCCTTGGTTATCTTTTGAGGATGCTCAAACACTGGCTCAATCTTGGAAAATTCGTCCGATTAACTTAGGTCGTGTTGGACATATTAATGTTGATTCTGGTTTTGGTGAATTTCCTGAAATTTTTGAATACTTGCTTTCAAAAAAAACCAATCGCTATATAAGCAATACTGATGACATCAAGTTGAATTATAAATTTGCAATTTAAATGATGCATCCTATGCTTGGAATATTTTTTAAATTATATGCTTACTGATTTCAGTAAGCTTTCTCTCTTTTGAGGAGTCGTCATGTCGCAGCGATCCCGAGTGCTGCCAGGTTTTGGTCTTTCTCTAGGCTTCACCCTAGCGTATTTATCGTTAATTGTTCTTATCCCTCTTTCAGCAGTCTTTATTAAATCTCTAGGGATTGGTTGGGATGGTCTATGGGAAATTTTAAGCTCAGAACGTATTTTAAAATCTCTTCAACTGAGCTTTAGTGCTGCCTTGATCGCCGCTTTAGTTAACGTTGTTTTTGGTTTATTACTGGCTTGGTGTCTGGTTCGTTATAACTTCCCAGGTAAACGTATTGTCGATGCTTTAGTGGACTTACCTTTTGCATTGCCAACAGCAGTTGCAGGTATTGCACTCACCTCGTTATATGCACCTACGGGCTGGATTGGTCAATACTTAGAGCCGATTGGTATTCAAGTCGCATATACGCCTATCGGGATTACCTTGGCTTTAATCTTTATTGGCTTACCTTTCGTGGTTCGAACGGTTCAACCTGTATTAAGTGACCTCGAAACTGAGCTTGAAGAAGCAGCAAGTGCATTAGGTGCAAATCGCCTTCAAATTGCGACTAAAGTTATTTTACCGATTTTATTACCGGCATTGATTACAGGCTTTGCTTTAGCCTTTGCACGCGGTGTTGGTGAATATGGTTCGGTCATCTTTATTGCGGGTAACCAACCTTTTGAAACTGAAATTGCACCTTT
>JAHLFF010000330.1 GCA_018883945.1 Candidatus Acinetobacter avistercoris | reverse complement strand
ATGTTGAATGTTGAATGTTGAATGTTGAATGTTGAATGTTGAATGTTGAATGTTGAATGTTGAATGTTGAATGTTGAATGTTGAATGTTGAATGTTGAATGTTGAAACAAGTCTAATTAAAGCAGTTTACTCATCTCTTTTAAGTTTATTTGTCTCTTTTAAATGTTGAGATTCAAAAATAAACTTCAACATAAGCCTAGCTGAGTTGTACTTGGCCTGAGAACCTAAAAATCAAATAAAAAAAAGGAGCCCTAGAGCTCCCTATAAACTGAGAAATTTACAGCGTTTGATTTACGAAATCATGGTAGGTCAGATTCTTTGTTTTCAACACACACCATCTTTTTACTTGGAAGGTTGATTCATCAGAGATCCTGAACTTTGTTGACTATACTGACAAGGTTTTTAAAAATATTGACCATTCACACCTAAATTATTGACTATTTACGCCAAACAACAGGTGATGAATACATTCATAAAAGAGCAATTCAATCATAAAAAATGATTGTTCACATCCATTCATGAATCGATGTTTTATGACACGTTGTTTTATGACACGTTGTTTTTAATAGGAGACTGTTCAATCCATTGCGCTGGAAAGTGCTGATTTACTTTATGCGTTAACCACTGTGCAATCACGCTGGGTAATTTCACACCTAGCGGATTTTGTTCTTGTAAATCTAAAGACGAAATGACACGAGTCCCTAAAAGATAATCAAACCAAGGCTTGGTCACACACCAATTGGCATCTTGGTTGGTGTTCATGTGATGATCATAATGCCACGGTATTTTTTTCTTCGCCCAATCTGGCTCTAGGTGTGAACGCCGATGCACATAATAATAATTTAAGGCACTGTATACCGAGGCAGCAGCCATGCCTTTAGATATCGGGTAAAAAATTGCACTGGCGGCAACTGAAACCACAGCCAATGAAATAATTTCATTTCGTGTTCGCCAGTTTGCTACACCTTCAACATAACCCACATCATGAAATGTCGCTTTACGGACTTCTTTGTGATGCGCCCAATGTGATTCCATGCTTCGAGGGACAGGACTATAGCGAGACTGACCCGCGCGATGAGTCCCATGTAAAATATATTTATGCGCGATCCATTCAAAACCATTCGCAAAAACCAAGCCCACGACAAATCCCTTAATCATTAAATGATCTCCTCTTATTCTTTTATTAATTTAACGAGATAAGTATCACCATTCTTGACCTTACACCATCAATTCATTGACAAAATACGACAGATCGATTCAATCATATTTAAAATAAGTTGTTGAAAACACATACAACACTCTTGTTATAGGCTGAACAATCATGTTAAAAATATTGTGTATTCCACGATAAAACAACAATAGACATTTAAGATGCCGCAAATAAAAGACTACAGTGGTTCTGTGTATGGCGGACTCGGCCAGCTCCTTTATGATTATTGTCATATCAAGCAGTTAGCTATTTCTCCTCAGCTTGAAAATGTTCAAAATGTTGAGCGTTTCGGCTTTGATGTCTGGCGTGAACTTTTATCAGAAATCGAGCAACATAACGCTCAACCTGCACTAGGTTTAGACATCGCTCAGTATGTAAAACCGCAGCATTTAGGCATCATGGCGTATATTGCACTTTCATCTGACACCTTGGCCGAAGCCCTGACGCGTTATCACGAATATCATCGTTTAATCTATGATGGTTCACCGCTGAAAATTGAACAACAAGAAAACTCACTGTCGATTCGCTGGGGAGAACTCCCTGCTCATCTCACCACGCAAATCACCGATGAAATCGCGATTGCGCTATTGGTACAGTTTCTTAGACTTTATCTTTCAGTACCTGAAACACCGATTATTGAGGTACATTTTCGGAGTCCTAGACCCAAAAGCACATTGATTTATGAACGTTTTTTTCAGTGTAAAGTTAAGTTTTCACAAGCCAATGCTGAAATTTTTTTAAACACTCATTTTTTAAACTCACCACTTCAACAAGCTGATCACACCTTACAAAAATTATTGATGCAGCAAGCTCAAGATTTACTTAATCGACTTCCCAATAGCACACAATTAGATGAACGTTTACAACAGGCTATTCTAGTCGGGGTACAGAAAAATAATTATCAAATTGAATACGTTGCTCAGCAGCTCTCAATGTCTGTTAGACAATTACAACGTTATTTACAACAGCAGAACAGCACCTATCAACAACGTGTTCAAGAAATCCGAGAGGTCTTGGCCATTCAATACTTAACAGATCCTCATCTCAGTTTGCACGAGATTGCTTTATTGCTTGGCTACTCCGAACAAAGTGCTTTTCAAAGAGCATTTAAACAATGGATGGGGATCACACCGCAGAAATGGCGTCTTAAACAATCTCATCAAGCTGAATACAATTCGTCCGATTTTTAGATTTCCTATCAAAAAATAGATTAATATTTATGCATTAATTCATAAAAAACTAATTTAAATAAACGATAAATAGGAAATAAAAATGAATAAATATTGTGCAGAGTTCTTAGGTACGTTTTGGTTAGTCTTTGGTGGCTGTGGTAGTGCAGTCCTCGCTGCGGCTTTTCCAGAACTTGGCATTGGTTTCGCAGGTGTAGCATTAGCTTTCGGTTTAACCGTTTTAACAGCTGCTTATGCTTTAGGTCATATTTCTGGTGGTCACTTCAACCCCGCAGTCAGTGTTGGCTTATGGGTCGGTGGCCGTTTTGATGCAAAAGACTTGATTCCTTATATTGTTGCGCAAGTGGTTGGTGCGACTGCTGCTGCATTTGTACTGTATCTGATCGTGCAAGGACAAGCCGGTTTTGTTGGCACAGGTGGCTTTGCAACCAATGGTTTTGGAGAACTTTCGCCAGGTAATTATGCACTGACTTCTGTGATTCTGATCGAAGTGGTTTTAACAGCCTTTTTCTTAATTATTATCATGGGTTCTACAGACAAACGTGCTCCTGCTGGTTTCGCTCCGATTGCGATTGGTCTAGCACTTACCCTCATTCATTTAATCAGTATTCCAGTCACCAATACTTCAGTGAATCCTGCACGTAGTACGGGTGTGGCATTCTTCGCTGAAACTGCAGCACTGTCTCAGCTTTGGGTTTTCTGGGTCGCTCCGATTGTTGGCGCAGTCATCGGTGCATTGATCTATAAAGGTTTTGCTGGAAAACAAGAATAAATTTTTCAAAAATAAAAAAGCCTGCATATGCAGGCTTTTTTATTCTGACTCAGCTTCATGATGACTCAATCTAAAAATTTACGAGCAAAGCGAATGAGTGAAATAAATCGAATGGGTGAAATAACGAAATACAAAAAATCTTATAAGAATGGATTTTCTATCTCATTTTCAGACTGGGTCTCAATTTTTTTCGGTAAATTCTTGATCTGCTCTAATTCACTGACAATGGCGTTCACATACGCTTGTAAGGCACGAGCAGCATCTAATCCAGACTGGTCTTTAGAGATCTGTAAATTTCCATAAAGACTGACTCTATCGACATCATTTTCAACAGTTAAGTCATGAATGGAATGTGACTCAACGCCATTTTCAAAAGGTTTAAACATCATTGAAATTCTCTATCATTTTTTGTTCTCATTCAAAAATACATTAGATTTTGAAAGAAAACAGCAGACTTACTTAATCAATTGTAAGAAATACTGTATTAGAGCTTGAGTAAGTTCTTTCACCACGGCATCTTGAGTCTGTTCATCAATTTGTGGT
Organism: Candidatus Acinetobacter avistercoris; assembly: GCA_018883945.1. GTDB lineage: Bacteria > Pseudomonadota > Gammaproteobacteria > Pseudomonadales > Moraxellaceae > Acinetobacter > Acinetobacter avistercoris. The sequence goes on along the minus strand of JAHLFF010000330.1, from coordinate 13,161 downwards.
TTACTGCTTTCTGCATGGTCTGAGCTCGCCGTCATATTTGATTTTTGCGTCGTGAATTTTTTCTGCAATGCTTTGATATTGTCTGCACTAATCTCTTCAGCGCACTGACTTTCAGCATCCCAATGTGAATATGCAATTTTTTGATTTGCTTTCACTTGGCTCGATTTTAAAGGCAAATTATAGGTATTACGTTTTTGTTCTTCGGTGAGTTGAGGGAAAAGATTAATTCCAATTTTTTCCTCTAACTGACAAACGCTGATAATTTTCACTTTTAGCGAATTATCATTTGGGGCGTAATAAACGCCAATTATCCCGTCCTTCGGTAGGTAAAGCGCCTTATAAACAGCCGTCGGTACAATGACACCTTTCCCGATGGTCTTGAGTTTTTGACCTGAGAATACAGGTCCTGTAATGACGTAAACATCTTGCTTTTGCTTGGTCACAATCGCACGTGTTGCTTCTTCGAGTTCGCGCCAAACCTGCTGATTGTTCTTAGGCGATTGTGGAATCATATTGGCTAAACTAAAGCTGTCGTATTGTGCAGCTTTATTGGGCATATCACCATTGGGCGCTAAATGTCCCCGATCATAGCCAGACCCGCGATAATCTGACAACAATGCCCGATGTTTTAAATCCACACGTTGCTCTTCATGAAAACTGTCTTCACGTTTAATTTTCTGACTTAAACGCGAGGGTGTTAAGTATTCCGCTGTCCATAATGGAGTTTTTGAAATACCAGAATACATGGTATTAAACCCATTAAAACAAAGCGGATAACTGTTTTTATTTAAACTTTCTTTGACCAAATAAGGCGGTTCTTCGCGGTAAAACTGATTCAAACATGTTGAATTCATACTGCTTGAAAAAGGCAGATATTGTGAAATCTTTTCTTGCCCAAAAGCGATGGCAAAACTACTGGCAGCAATAATACCCAGCACAGTTTTTACAACAGTATTACTCAATCTATTTTTACCTATTTCAGTCCATTATTCGGTAGTTATGAAAGATTTACATAGTGTAATTTTTCAAATCGGACAGAGCTTAACAAGCTCTGTGTTTGATGTACATCAATTGAACTTTCAAGTGAATAAAGCTTCTACAATTTGTGCTGCTTTAAGCAGCAATTTAAGTAACAAATTGTTGGTTTTATTAGAGCTTTGTTGGGCAAAACAGATGATTTTCCGTATATTTTATTGAATTGGTGAACGTGATTGTGAGAGCTTATATCATGAATATCCATTTACACATTTTTAGATATTAAAATAATTGGAGTATATTATGCGCTCACAACTTATCGGTTTATTGGCGGGATTATCAGTCGTTAGTATGGCGACATTTGCAGAACCTCCTGTACAAGCAGGTGAAACGCTAGAGAGCCTTTCTAAAGTCAAAGTCAGCACAACTGTAAATGGCCAACCAGGTTCTTTAAACGAGTTGATCTCAAGTGGTCAGATCAAACCTGTTCAGCAGACTGAAGCAATGCCTGGGGCTGAAGCAGCACCAGCAATGAATCCAAATGCAGCTGCGGAAGCAACAGCAACCGAAGCACCGCAACAAGAAGCTCCAGCAGTGGATGATTCTTCGGTACAACCAGGTAGCATGATGACTGAAGCACCTCAAGCAGATCCTGCTGCTAATCAGTAATTTAATCTATACGTTTGCTTGATTTAAATAGGTTGATTTGCATCGTGAGTTTTGATGTATTCAGAATATTCACAAGCATTTTGAATAGAAAAAGCCAAGGTTTAAACCTTGGCTTTTTTTGATCTTAATTTTTGATCTTAATCATCAATCAACTTTTAATCTCTGTTTTATCTAAAGCTTTGTTTTAGAGGTGGACTGTCAATTTAAATTTCAATTTGACTACCCATCTCAACCACTCGGTTTGGCGGAATTTGATAAAAATCACTGACCGGACTGGTATTACGTTGCATGGAAATAAACAGTTTTTCACGCCATGGTGCCATGCCATCCGCCAAGGTATGAATTAAACGATCGCGTGAAATAAAGAAGCTGATATGCATCATATCGTATTCGATCTCAAGCTCATCATAAGCCTGCTTTAAAGCACGTGGAATGTTCGGTTGATCTTTAAAACCATAATAAACAAAGATTCTAAAGAATCGATCATCCATTTTTTCCACTTGAATGCGATCTGTTTGGGCGACAAATGGCACATCGCGGGTAATCACTGTGATCATGATATTGCGCTCATGCAATACCTTATTGTGCTTAATATTGTGCAACATCGCGTGCGGAACAATATTCGGTGTTCCCGTCAGGAAAATCGCATCCCCTGGCACAATCATTGTTTCACTGCTCATGCTGACGCTTTTAATAAATAAATCGATGGGTAATGCGTCAGACTCAAGTCGATTTAAGACAATTTGACGACCATCTTTCCACGTCATCATCAAGGTGAAAACGATAGCACCAATCATAATCGGCACCCATCCACCAGCTGCAATTTTGAGTGAGGTTGATGCGACAAAAACTAAATCGATGAGTAATAGTGGCACAGCAAATAGTGCTACTTTCCAAATCGGCCAACGCCAAAAACCATAGGCTAAAATAGAAATGAGGATGGTGCCACACAGCATGGTCATGGTCACCGCCACACCATATGCGCTGGCTAAATTGGCACTGGTTTCGAAAAGCAGAATCAGAATAACCACAGAAATGAACAACACCCAGTTAATGAACGGTACATAAATCTGTCCCTGTTCAACTTCCGAGGTGTGTTGAATCGACAAGCGTGGTAAATAACGCAGTTGAATGGCTTGATTGACCATTGAAAATACGCCCGTAATTACCGCTTGTGATGCAATAACAGCTGCAGCCGTTGCTAGACCAATCATGGGATAAAGCGCCCACTCAGGCACCAATAAATAAAATGGATTTTCAATGGCATTGGGATTACGTAAAAGTAATGCGCCTTGACCTGCATAATTTAGAAGCAAACAAGGTAATACGATAATAAACCAAGCCAGTTTAATCGGCATGCGGCCAAAATGCCCCATATCTGCATAGAGCGCTTCACCACCTGTCATGGTTAAGATCACTGCGCCCATGGTCAGAAACGCCACATAGGGCTGTTGAACCACAAAATTAAAGGCCCAATGCGGACTGACCATTGCCAAAACAAAAGGCGTTTGAATCACACTCCACAAACCCAATAAACCAATCGACAAAAACCAGATCAAGGTTAAAGGGCCAAAGAGCTTGCCCATGGTGGCTGTACCATGGCGCTGGACCATAAATAATCCAGCCAAGATACCAATCGACAAAGGCAAAAGCCATTGATTAAACATCGGTGTCGCGATACTCAAACCTTCAATCGCGGAGAGAATAGAAATCGCGGGGGTAATAATCCCATCACCAAAAAACAATGAAGCCCCAATAAAACCCAATGCGATGAGGTAGATTTTTTTGTTTTCAGCAATTCGAGTTGAGCGTAAATTCAATGCCAATAATGACATGATTCCGCCTTCACCATTGTTGTCTGCTTTCATAATCACAGACACGTATTTAAAGCTGATGGTGAGCATCATGCACCAAAATATCAGCGATAAAATACCCAGAACAGTTTCATTTGAAATGGCGATATGTGCGGTCAGAAAACATTGTCTCAGTGCATAGAGTGGGCTGGTTCCAATATCACCAAAGACGACACCGAGTGCAGCCAAGGTAATCGCTGGCAAGGCGGCTTTTTTTGCAGTACTTTGCATAACATTGTCTTCGATTTATTGGACACAATTTTCGGCAATCATATCACTCGTTTAATTATTTTTCTTCAAATCAATTGTTTCAACTTGGCTTTATTGGTTTTTTTCGTTATCATCGCTCGCCTTGGTGAGGTGTCCGAGTGGCTTAAGGAGCACGCCTGGAAAGTGTGTATACGTTTGCGCGTATCGAGGGTTCGAATCCCTCTCTCACCGCCAAGATTCTATTCCATACATCCACTGGAATACAAAAGACTTAAACTGTCATGGTTTAAGTCTTTTTTAACACCTTATATAACCTGAATAACTCTATTGCAATCCTAATGAGGTTCTCCTATTTTCCAAAGAGTTCAGTAGGATGCTTACAGATGCTTTTGCTAGAAGGATCAAATCTTCACAAAATGAAAACCAAATATCCTGATAGAAAAAGCATGTATATGGAAGTTTTACCATAATGTGGCGTGCATTTACTTATAAAACTCTGCCTCAGCGACATTTTCACCTTTAATCAAAATATTAAGCTGTTTATGTAATTTTGACAGATTTGCATCTGGATCTAGCCACCAATCTACAGTCCACACGGTAAATATTTGCCAACCTAAGCCATTTAATACTGTCGGTTTAAGCTGATCTCGGTCTCTAGCAGTTGCAGCATTTGCGTAATTCTCCCCGTCTACTAATATCCCTGCGATATAATTTCCAGAATTAAAATCATCCCGAATCGCTAAATCAACTGAACTATCCCCTTGACCAACTCCAATATCCACACCCCATCCCAGATCTTGTAATTTAGTCTGTAAGTATTGAACTAATTCTTTCTTAGTCTGCTTTTTATTGACTAGATTGGCTAAATGTAATTGTCCACTACGCGCAAAAACTAAGAAGTCCTTCAAATCTCTTACACCTTCACTATTCGTGCGAGATAAATTAATTTCTTCAGGGCTTAGTGCCGAGAATACATGCAGTCCTTGACGTGCCCGTGTAATTGCGACATTTAGGCGACGCTGTCCCCCTTGTCTATTTAAGGCACCAAAATTCATGCTTAATTTCCCCTCTTGATCTTTAGCATAAGTGATAGAGAAAAGAATAATGTCACGCTCATCTCCCTGCACATTTTCTAAGTTTTTAACAAAGAGTGGCTCAATACCTACTTTACTTAATGTTTCTAATTCTGGATTTAATGCTAGTTCATTGTCCAAAATATCTTCTATAAGTTTTTGTTGCGTCATATTGAAAGTAACTACGCCAAGGGTTAATGGCTGATCTTTACCAATTTGAGAGGTCAAATGTTGGATAATAAATTTAACAATTGCTTTTGCTTCACCTAAGTTTGTTCGTGTATCACCTTTATCATAAATACCATTTACCATATGAAGCTGTACCGCTGTATCTTTAGCCACAGCAGCGGGGAAAGTAAATAAACTTCCTTTGTAATATTTCTGATTGCTAAACTGAATTAAACTTTCATACCGACTACGGTAATGCCAATTAAGTACCAATTCTGGTAATTGCGCTGCTAAACATTCGTCAAGAATACTTTCTAAATCTTCTGTTACTTCTTCATCCACCTCTTCTTCCGAATCACCTTTTCCAAAGAAACTTGTTGGTGGCATCTGTTTATTATCACCTACTATAATTGATTGCTTACCACGAGCCAATGCACCTATTGCATCCCAAACGGGAATTTGTGAAGCCTCATCAAAAATTACCACATCAAATTTTGCTTCTGTATCCAAATACTGAGCTACTGAAAGTGGACTCATTAATAAACAGGGTTTTAATCCAACCAGCACCTCAGGTATCTGACGCATTAATTCACGCACTGGTATATGACGTCTTTTTTTCCCAAGCTCTTTATTTAAAACTTTCCATTGTTCTTTAAATTGATTTTGATCTTTAAATATTTTATTCCAGCGATAAATGATTTCTTCACTTGAAGCACGTTGATGTTCGATGTCTTGCTGAGCAAAATTTAATATCCTTTTTTCATGCTGCTCACTATTGAACTGATTCAGTTCAGGATGTCTACTAAATTGATAAGTAATCCATTGTCTTGCAAGATTAATGTTTAATAATTTAACAACGTCATCCTGCAAATTTTCTTGATCTAATAAAGTATGCGTTAAAGGCTTCAATCCACTTAAATTTAATTGCTGCTTAATCGCTTGCCAATTTAACCAATGACGCCATTGTCCACCGTGTTTCTGTAATTCTTGCTGGCGCACTAATAAACTTTCAAAAGGCACGTCTGCGTAAGTTTTTTTATTGCGTACAACTTCCAACTTATCATCATAAATTAATGCCTCAAACAAACCTTCAATTTCAGATAAAGCTTGTTTTATATTATCTAAATGATTTTCTTTAGCATAATTCAGTGCAGAGACGAGCGCAGTTTGATGAGTAATTTTCTTTTCAACTATTTGTTTAATATCCAACCATTGAGCATGGAGATTTATCAATTCCTCCCAATTACTAGCCTCACCTTGCCAAAACTCCCCAAGCTGGACCGCTATTTTAGCCTCACATTCTGCAAACCGTAATTGTAAATTTTGAATATGTTGTAAAGTTGGTAAATCCTGAGTTACTACCAAAGATGTTGGTCGCTGTGGAAATGACTGATATATTTTTATTAGATTTCTAAGTTGAAATTTGCCAATCCACGATAAAGGGAAAAATTTAGATTCAGCCTCCTTCCATTTGAAATTGAGTTGATTTAAATCTATTTGGAATATTTGAGGCTGATACTGCCCTACCAGATTTTGACGATATCGTTGCAAATCACCAACTATTTCTTTAGCTGTTTTTACACTAGAAATATCTATGTCTTTAACAATTTTTAATGTCTTTAAATCGGTCTTCTGAACAAGCTCAAAAATTATACTGAACAAGGTGAAATCTTCTTGGATTTCTTTTAGATTATTTTTTTCACTTAATTCAAATGATTTTTGCCAAGGTGCAATAACCTCTTTCAACCTTTGAATTTTTTCAGGAAGTTGATCCTGAATTAGTTTGTAATTTTCTTGCCATACAAGATTCCATATAGAATCTGATATTCCTTCACCAAACCCTTCTAAAATATGTTTAGAGTTTTTATCAATCAAACTTGCAAGCCCAGCAGCTTTCACAACCAGTTCAGTTAAATTTTCTCTTTTTTCTGCCGTTAATGATGAAATGTCGATATCTGGATATCGTAATATATTAATTTCACGATAACGCAGTTCATCACTCATAGCTGCATATAGTGTCCAGCCAATACTATGTTGTTCATGCAGTATTTTTACATGCTGATTAAGCTCATCGCGCGTCCTAACTAATTTATCAGATAGCTTTTGCCACTCAGTGTCTTTTGGCTGAGAACTCAAAAAGTACGGATCATTATTCTTTTCTGCTCTCATACGTAACTGATCTAGTACTTCCATTTTCTGAGCTTTTGAAGAATGTAGTTGTAAACATAATTCAGCCAGTCCAACTTGGGTCAAACGCCGATAAACCACATCTAAAGCTGCCATTTTTTCAGATACAAATAAAACTGATTTTCCATCAGCTAAACACTGGGAAATCATATTCGTAATAGTTTGTGATTTACCTGTACCTGGTGGGCCTGATAAAACAAATGTCCGACCTAATGCTGCTGACATTACAGCAGCAAGTTGAGAAGAATCGGATGATAAAGGTGTAAATAGCTGCTGAGGTAAGTACTGTTGATCTAGCTGCGATGGGAGAGGAAAAGACTCTTGCTTTACAAATAGCTCTCTTGGCGTTTCAATTAAATGGTTAACTACAGCTTGATTCTTTAACTGTTCCATGCGAGTTGATAAATCTAGCCACATTAAATATTTAGAAAAAGAAAACTGTCCAATTGCCGCCTCCGCTTTAACCTCCCATCCTGGAATATTAATAATCGCTTTGCGTACTATATGGAGAATTTTATTCACATCCACACCCGAATCATCTACGGGTAAAGGATTAAGACCTGATATTTCTAAATCATAATCTTGTCTTATCAATTGTAATAAAGTTGAGTTAAAGCGTGGTTCATCATCGTAGATAGATAATCGATAACCAGTTTTTGCTGTTTCTCGAGTAATTTGTACAGGAATTAATAGCAAGGGAGCTTTGAATATCCTTTTTGAGCGTTCAGACTCTCTCCACTCTAAGAATCCTATAGCGAGAAACAATGTATTTGCTCCTCCTTCCTCAAGTGCAGTACGCGAAGCTCTATACACCTCTACTAAACGCTTCTCTAGAGCACCTGTATCTAAAGGGCTAAATAATAAATTACGTGCAAGATTTTCGTCTACAAATCGATTGATATACTGTTTTTCATTATCACGCTGAACCTCCTTTAACGAGATAGTTTCAGTGCTTTTAAATAAAAACCCCTCTTGATTTGCTAAAGCATCCTCTAACTTTGCCAACGTAACATCAGAAGAGTGTAGAGGAATACTATATCTATTATCTTTAAAATTTAATAATTTATTCCTCAGGCTTAAATCTAACAAACGTCTTAACCAACGATCTACGCGTGTGGTTTTGATTTCTGCCTGCTTTTCTACTTCATAATCTTGTACAGATGCATTTGACCATAGAATATCCGTTTCATCTAAATATTGTTTACTATCACCTTGTGCAGATATTGGTTTTACGCCTCTTAATCGCGCTTGCCTAACATCAATCGCTATATAAAATTTATCTCGAAGAGATTCATCTTTGATGTAAGCACTTGCTGTTTTGATTGCTTGTGAGAAAGAATTACCTTGTGTAATCAAGGTTGTTTCAATAAAAACAAGCTCTCCTAAATCAAACCGTTTTCTTAGGACTTGGATATCATCTATTAATAAATCAATATTCGGGGTTTCGTTCAACCAGACTCCTAAATATGAATGCCCTTCTTCAATAACAATTAGGGTATCCAAACCGACTTGCTCAGCTAAAGCACTTAAAAGCAGGGTACTATCTAAACAACAAGCTAGCTTTTCTCCTAAAACTTGTTTGGCTAAACGAACTCTTTGTCCAGACTTTATAAAGCTCGCAGGATTTACAATGTAATGAATTTCTTGTTTGAGTAATGATTCCCATATAGCATTTAGTTGTGCTACGACAGACTCTCGGTCACGATCTAAATATCCATTAAGCACACGTTGCTTTTGGGATTTAAGAATTTCACTTGCTGAAACTAGAAGTGGAGATAATGAAGAAGAGTTTGGTTGAGAAAAACTGGCTAATAATTCTATGGGCTGTTTTTCTCCTCCCCAAGTGTCTATTGTAAGCACATCGATTTCAAAATAATTCTCAGCTAAAATTTCGCCTGTATCAAGCAACCAAGTAACTTCTATATTAGATTTAATATTTTCTGGCAGTTCCAACAAATATTTCACGTCAAAAATTAACTTTAGTTTTTCAATAGCTAATGATTGGCCAGCACTTAGACTTGAAATATGAGTTACATATTCTTTAAAACACTCTGGATTTGACCGTACTATAATTTTTGAAGAACCAATGTCCTGTTCAGTAGTCAAAATAACTTTGCTAATTAATGAAATAGAATTCTGCTGGAGTACAAAATTTAAAGCTGAAGTAGACTCAACATCGATTAAATACTGATTAATTATTTCTTTTTGATTATCTAACATATTGCCCCTTTATGCTCTTAAGCTCACACTCTTACGTCTTCACTACCAAAATGTGAAATAAATTTTATATTGTATCCCAGCTTATCAGATCATATTTTGAGTAGCTATTTAAGTTTAAATATTCAAAGCTCTCTTACTTGCTCACGATTTTCCAATTTATCTTCAATCTATTGATGCACTTACTAAGCTGACAAAACAATAAAGGATTAACTTAAGCGAACAAGACAAGGAAACGTAGTTTCGTGTTTTATGATTTCTCATTAATCAGTGCGTAGATTTTAGCTCGATTAATATTTGTAAATGGGACAATATCTTTAATTTTAATGATTTGATTAATTTGGAAAGTTTCACCAGTACATACAATCATGATGTTTGCACCTAATCCCTGATGCGAGCGGTTATTCACTAAGATCATAGAGCATTCAAATAAGATTTGATGGAATCAAGCAGTTTTAATCTGGTAATCAATGTCCTTTACCATCTAAATCGCCGTTAAAGATTGATGCCATCACGTAATGTTAAATCAATATACTGCACAGGAGTTCGATAGCTTTATATCGTGGACTTGCTTAAGATCAGTTGCAATGATAGACACGCCAATAAATCATTCGTGCAGCTAAACCACAAATACTATTCAAGCCTGTGGTTCTGAAATTAAAGGTTCCGAGTTCATCCTATTTATCTAAATTGAGATGCAAGCTTCCTTATGTTTTACCACGATGCCAATGAACATATATGCTGTTAAATGCATTGATTGGTTAGCCCTTGTAAGACTCTAAAATTTCATTCCATCGCATCCACTGGAATACAAAAGACTTAAACTGTCATGGGTTAGGTCTTTTTTTAATCCTTAAAAATGATGAATTATTAAATATAGAACTGCGATTTATCCTGATTTAGGATGTGTGAAATCAAAAATATTCTAAATATAAAATAAGTCCAAAAGTAGCCTCAATACAATATTTTATCTTTTAAAAAACATAATCTCGCATTGTAATATGCCTGAAACATTGCCCAGACAATCTAGGGGTGTATAAAAGGTTTCAAACCCATTTTATACACATAAAAAACTGCTATTTGGGAGCGAATATGGATAACAGTAATAACTACTTGAAGCAGATTAAAAATGCCAAACGCGGAGGCTACACTCCGACCATCGCCAAAGATATCAATAAACATAAAATTCAAAAAGCCATCAGACTCATTGAGCAATGGCGCAGCTTAGCCACTGAACTTAAACCCCAAATGCAAATAGATATGGCTTTAACCTTAGAAGAGTGCGCTCAAGATTTAGATCAAATTTTAAGGAGCAGATAATCCTTTGAGCTGCGACTGAACGGGCTTAAATGTGGATGAACAACATGATACGGATATCGCCATCCAAGCATTCCATAGGCATCCACATTTTTAGCCACTTAAACATTCACGTCATTACTACTTATGCCGTAAACACGAAAGACATAAATACTCATAAAGTGTCCATTAACATCCATCCAAGCGCTCACTGGTCACAGTGAGCCACCTTCTCACCAGTAGAAAAATTCAGTCTTTTTAAAACACATTTCGAGTCAAATTGAATAAAATTGGGCATCTGTCTGTCTAAAATAATCGATCGTTTATTTTTTGGCTTGCAATCACCAAAACTTTCTGTAGAATGCAACCCACAATGCCGGCATAGCTCAGTTGGTAGAGCAACTGACTTGTAATCAGTAGGTCCACAGTTCGAATCCGTGTGCCGGCACCATTGTATACTTAGCCTCACTTCTGTGAGGCTTTGTTGTTTCTGGCCTTTCAATTACTCTTAATTCGCTTTCTCAGCACTGACTTGTATATAAGCAAGCAATCCATCTCGATATAGTTTTTCGCATAATTTCCCAGTCATTTGAATTTTAAGTCCTGCCAAACCTCGGCATTGTATTTTTATTTGTTGGGCATGTCCTGCAAAACCATTCAGCACAGCATGCGATATATCTTCAATTTGAATATTTTTAAATTCATATTCTTTTAATATATTTTCAATCTGGTGATTGGTTTTTAAATGTTGAATTTGAATGTCTGCGCATTTCAATAAATACGCATATTTTTGTTGTTGAATCCGGCTTAAAGTCTGCCACCGATCGGTCAATGCCAAATAATGAAATCCAATTCGCGCTTTTGAATTCAAAACAGAATCTATTGAACTTAGAAATGAATTCAAATCACTGTGATATGCAGCATCAATACACAGCACTGCATCAAATTTAAATTCAAAACTTTTTTCATTTAAATTTAAAAATGATAGCTGATGCACCCTGTGGACAAAATTAAGATTTTTTTGAATAAGCGTTGTACAAGCGGCTTGTAGCTCAACCGCTTCAATATGTTGAACCTGATAATGAGTTTTCCACAGCACAAGACTCGCACCTTGTCCACAGCCCAAATCCAGCAATGTGTCGTTTGAATTTAAATAAATAGCATCCGCTAAACGCTGAGCCAATTGGCTACAGGCTTGTGGATAAGACACCATTGCAGTGTCCCAAAATCCTAAATTGCTCCAAGCCATTTCCGCTTGATCCCCCAACATTTTTGCGTCGATTGCATATTTATGTTGGGGTTTAGTTTTAAAAACTGCTTGAAGCCATTGCATATTAGTAGCCGAGTTGTGGGGCAACCTCTACTTTAGGTTTTAATCCAACAAACGGCAATGGAGCGTTAAACACTTCCGCAATATGCATCGCAGACGTCACGGCAGATTCTAAAATAGGTAAACCATCGCATGACCATGAACCACAATAAAAGACCTTACGATTCGCAACTTTATGACGTGACTGCAATTCCAAACTCAGTGATAAAGTTTTGCTGTCAACCACTGCACGAGTAAGTTTTACTTTAGAGATAATTTTCTTCGGGTCGATATCAACTACAGGTTTCCAAGTTTGGAAAACTGGGGATTTACCAACTAAGCTCGGCTCAATTGAGTTTAACCAAACCGTAAAATGCTGCTTGGTAAATTTACGGTCCATCATATAACTGAGTACACACCAATCTTTACGTTTGACTGGCATGACCACAGGATCGGTATGAATAACCAACTCACCCTCGACAAACTTAAATTGCTTTAACAATGCTAAATCATCAGCAAATTGTTCATTATTTAAGAATTGATCAATTTTGTCGGTCGGTGTTGCAATCACGACTCGATCAAACAATGCAGAATCACCTTGCGCATTTTCTACAAAAATTTGTTCGCCTTGCTCTTCAACTTTGGTGATGGCTACGCCGCTACGAATTTCAATCCCTTCAATCAACTTATCTACAAATGCGGGCGTACCCCCTTTGAGACGTAACAGTGCATCGCCATCTGTTAACTGACGCATGAAGACCAAAAGTGGTTTTGCTGGCCACTCACCTATCGATTTCTCATCACAGGTACAAATGGTGTAAAGCACAGGCATCACCGCACCATTCCAAAACACTTCTTCTATTTGGTTGATAGCCACAAATTCTGACAGCGTAATGTCTTGATTGTCAGATTTGAAAAATTGCTTGATGGCAGTTTTTAGCTGCAACATACCTTTTACCAACCGCCAGCCGTACTGTTTGATGCCTTTTCGGTTGTTAATAATCGGGAAATTACCAATACGTGTTCTTGACGTGGTCAACCACGTTTCAATTTTTTCTTCAAATAACCAACTACATGACATATAGGTTCGTACAGGAAATGCTTGTATGCCCAAATGCGTCGCAAGGCTCAAAGTATTTTTCCATAACATTGGGTTCATGACACGTAATGGCGAGTCAATATTGCCGCCTTCATAGTCTAAGCT
>JAHLFF010000329.1 GCA_018883945.1 Candidatus Acinetobacter avistercoris | reverse complement strand
TTAAACTCCTTCAAAACATTAAAGATTTAAACCTTTCAGCTAAATCCTTGTTTCTCAACAAGTTTTAATCAACATCACCGCCGATGGATGTGCATTCTACAGCATTTTCTTCACCACACAACCCCTTTTTTAAGTTATTTTCAAATTTTATGACCAAATGTCGATTTATTACGCAAAAATGCAAATACTTATCAAAATTGTGCTGTTTTTTAAGCTATATATATTGCTAGATTTTGTTTAGAATAGACCAAATCATATTTATTAGAATATTTATTATAGAAATGGCATTTTTTAATTTTAAAAAAATTTTATGTTTAGGGGCGTTACTCAGCTTAAGTAGCCTTCTGCATGCCAATTCTTCACATAATATATATATGATGACTTTATCTATAATGAGCTACGTCAAGTGGAACACATCCACCCCCTCACTCTGTATTGTAGATAATCCAAATATGCTGGAGAACTTTAGCCGCACGATTAAGCAGCAAAGCAGCCCGATCAAAACCAATTCGGTCAAATCTAAAGATCCAAGTATAAAAGAGTGTGATGCAATCTTTTTTAGCAATACCACACCTGTTAATGAACAAAAGCTCATATCAGCGTCAACACCACCCTTACTTTCTTTTAGCAACAACAATATCGAATGTGAAATCGGCAGTGCCTTCTGTTTATATAGTACTAAAAGCGGCAATACTCAATTCAAAGTGAATTTAGATAGTTTAGCTAAAGCAAAAATACATGTAGATCCTCGAGTCTTACTCTTAGCCCAGAGTTCGGAGTAAGCCATGTTGAATAAATATTTTGCACTCAGCTCTCTACAATCACTCTTTCGTAGATCTCAATTTATTATTTTTGGGATTACATTCTTAATCTGCACATTAATATTTGCATCAATCTCAGTTTTGACTGTTAAATCCTATGCTAAACAGAATTTAGAACTGATTAGTCGTACGATATCAGAAAGGGTACAACCTGCTCTCGTATTTCACGATCAGCTTACATTATCCGAAATTATCAATGAATATACCGTCCAACACTCTGTACGCTTAATCGAAGTGAAGGCGAAAAATGGCCAACAAATAGCCAAGAGTGTTAAGGTCATATCCCATAACTCGACTTTACAAAATGCCTTTGATCAAATCTTTTTTAAAGAACCGATTAAAGTGAATGTCACTCATAATGGCCAAAATGTGGGTGAAGTTATACTGTATGGCAGCTCTACAGAAATTATCATCTTTATCGTTAAAATTTTGTGTGCACTATTTCTAGGGATGGTTTTTATAATTTTTGCCCTATGGTGGTCAGTAAACACGACATACCAACATATTATGCGGTCAATTTCACCCATCATTCACATTGCAAAATTAGTCAGCACTCAAAAAGCTTATAACTTACGTTTTCCTCAAAGTAAAATTAGAGAGTTTGATCACTTAAATTTCGTTTTTAATCAATTACTAGGTGAAATTCAATCTTGGCATACTCGCTTAGAAAAGGAAAATTTGAAACTTTCATATCAAGTACAACATGATGATTTAACCCAACTTCCAAATCGTAATTATTTTTATCAAATGCTTTGTAATGTGTATGATAATGAAGCGACGCGTAATCAAACAGCCTTAATTTTCATTGATAATGATAACTTTAAAGCCATCAATGACAAGTATGGCCATCCAATTGGGGATGCCGTTTTACAAGAGATGGCTGTGCGTTTAAAACAAAGTACTCGTCAAAATGATTTTGTCGCACGTTTGAGCGGGGATGAATTTGCGATTATCATAAAATCAGTGACTCAAATCGAACATCTGATTTCTATCGCGGAAAATTTAATCAAATGTTGTGAAGCTCCACTGCATTACAAAGGTCAAGATATTTACTTTAGTTTTAGTTTAGGCATTGCCATTGCCAAAGATGCACAAAGTCCTGAAGATTTTATTTCACAGGCTGACCAAGCAATGTACAAAGCAAAAACGCTTAAGCACCATTGGTTTATCTACCAACATTAACACCAGTAGGTTATATCTATGTTCAACAGCAAAATAAAACTTCTACTACTCGGGCTAGCTTGTCTCGCATTATCAGGATGTTTGAGTTTTGGCTCACTCAACTATAAACAAGTTAAAATGTTGAAGAAGCAAGGTTTTGTTTTAACTGAAGAGGGATGGAGCTTAGGTTTACCAGAGCAATTGTTATTTGAGTTTGATGAAGCTGAAATTTCATCCAAAAATGAAACCCTACTCAGCACATTAGCAATACAACTTAAAAAGTATAATTTAAATAAACTCAGCATCATCGGTCATACAGATAATGTTGGTAATCCAACATACAATCTGACACTTTCGCAAAAACGTGCTCAAAGTGTTGCTCAAATTTTTCTAAATAATCAGTTTCTCCCACATAATATCGTGGTGGTTGGACGCGGCTCAAGCCAACCGCTCAACACAAATGATTCTGATCGTGCACGCGCTGAAAACAGACGAGTCACTGTTATTATTACCCCTTAAAAATCACTTCTTAAAAACCCAATAAAAAAGATCTCCCAAGAGATCTTTTTTTGCACCACGTATTTATTAAAACTAAATGTTTTAATCTAAAAAAAAATAACATCAAATTTTAGACAAAAAAATACCGCAATTAAGCGGATTATTTACTTAAACATTTAAACACTTTAAAAATGGTCGGAGCAGTAGGATTCGAACCTACGACCCCCTGGTCCCAAACCAGGTGCGCTACCAAACTGCGCCATGCTCCGATTTTCAACTACAAGAGTTGGGGTGAATGACGGGATTCGAACCCGCGACAACCGGAATCACAATCCGGGGCTCTACCAACTGAGCTACATCCACCATTACATCATTTTGGCTCTATAATATCAAGCGACCGATGGCGCGCCTGACAGGATTCGAACCTGTGACCATCCGCTTAGAAGGCGGATGCTCTATCCAACTGAGCTACAGGCGCATTACCGATGATACTGATACCACTGGAAAACCTTTGCCTTGAAGAATTGGTCGGAGCAGTAGGATTCGAACCTACGACCCCCTGGTCCCAAACCAGGTGCGCTACCAAACTGCGCCATGCTCCGATTCATCTCAGCTTTTTGTACCGTTCAACTTCTCGTGTGATCTATCGTTCGGTACGGTGTGCATTCTAGGCGTGACGTTGTTTCACGTCAACACCTATATTCAAAAAAAAATGAAAAAACGCTTCAAGTGTATATTTATCAAACATTTTGGCTATTTTTAACGCTTTAATGAGGCGCTAAAGTCTAACATTCGATCTAAGGGAAGCTTCGCGCGTCTTGCAAGTTCTGGGTCAACATGAATTTCTTGATCTGCATGACGTAAAACCTGAAGAATTCCTTCCAGTTCGTTCATTGCCATCCAAGGACAATGAGCGCATGAACGACAAGTAGCACCCTCGCCCGCTGTTGGCGCCGCGATTAATGTCTTGTTTGGCACCATCTGCTGCATTTTATAAAAAATTCCTCGATCCGTTGCCACGATCATGGTGTCATGCGGTAAATCCTGTGCCGCTTGAATCAACTGAGATGTACTTCCTACAGCATCCGCCACCGCTATTACCGATTCTGGTGATTCTGGATGTACCAGTACTGCAGCATTGGGGTACAGTGTTTTCATTTGTTCAATGCCACGCGCTCGAAACTCTTCGTGCACGATGCATGAACCGTCCCACAACAACATCTCTGCACCAGTTTTCTTTTGAATATAGCGACCCAAATGTTGATCTGGTGCCCAAATGATTTTCTCACCCAAGCTGTCAATATACTCAATAATTTCAACTGCACAACTCGAAGTTACAACCCAATCTGCACGAGCTTTAACGGCTGCTGAGGTATTTGCATAAACCACGACAGTATGGTCAGGATGTGCATCGCAAAATGCGCCGAATTCATCTTCAGGACAACCCAAGTCCAACGAGCAAGTTGCCTCTAATGTTGGCATAAGTATCGTTTTATTGGGCGATAAGATTTTTGATGTTTCTCCCATGAATTTAACACCAGCAACAACCAGTGTCGTGGCTTCATGATCGCGACCAAAACGTGCCATTTCCAATGAGTCAGAGACACAACCACCAGTCAATTCTGCAAGTTCCTGAACCTCTGGATCGCAGTAGTAGTGAGCAACCAATACAGCATTGCGTTTTTTTAATTCAAATTGTATTTCCTCAAATTTTTGTTGTTTCAATTCTGGGCTTAAAACATGTGTTTTAGCTTCACCCAGAAGATCTAAATGTGCCTGGACAATCGTTTTTGCTTCATTAGCAATTAAATTGGTTGCATCATTCATTCTAAATTTCTCTACCCAAAGTGCTTGTTATCAAGCAATTATATGCTTATTGATGTTCTTTATGAACTCTTTACCCATCGTTTAAATCGACCATAAAAAAGCCTCACAATGGAGGCTTTTAAATCAAGAACGATAATCTGCGTTAATCTTGACATAATCATATGACAGATCACAGGTATAGACCGTATCTTTAGCCTGACCACGACCCAAATCAACACGAATGGTGATTTCAGCTTGGTTCATGACTTTAGCGCCAGCTTCTTCAGTATAGTCTTCTGCAGCACCGCCATCTTTACAGATTTGTACATCATCTAACCAAACTTGAATTTTTTCAACATTTAAATCTGGAACTCCAGCATAACCGATGGCTGCCAAAATACGCCCCCAGTTTGGATCAGATGCAAAAAATGCCGTTTTAACCAAAGGTGAATGAGCAATGCTATAGGCAATATCACAACACTCTTGAATGTTTGCACCACCTTGAACGGCAACAGTAATGAATTTAGTCGCACCCTCACCATCACGAATGATAAGCTGCGCTAGGCGCTTCATGACACGTGTAAGCACTGTTAAGACGGTTTCATAGCGCTGATCGTGTTCAGATGTAATTTCTAGGCCTCCTGCTTGCCCTGTCGCAGCAAAAATACAAGAGTCATTGGTCGAGGTATCACCATCAACGGTAATCCGATTAAAAGACTGTTCGACTGTCGTTTTCAATAACTGTTGTACCAATACTTTTGAAATCGGGGCGTCTGTGGCTACAAAACCCAACATGGTCGCCATATTTGGACGAATCATGCCTGCACCTTTTGAAATACCAGTCATGGTATAAACAATCCCATCGATTTCAAATTGCTCAGATGCACCTTTGGGTAAAGTGTCTGTGGTCATAATGCCTGAAGCAGCCTCTGCCCACGCCTGTTCTTTTAGATCTTCAAATGCAGGTTTAAGCCCTAAAGTGAGACGCTCCATAGGCAATTGCTCACCAATAACGCCTGTTGAGAAGAGTAAAACTTCATTGCTATTTACGTTTGCGACTTTCGCAAACTCAGCACAGGTCATTTCTGCATTCTGCATGCCCAATAAACCTGTACCAGCGTTAGCATTGCCCGTATTGATCACCAAATAACGTGGGTTTGTTTCAGCTAAATGCGCCTTAGAAACATGCACAGGCGCAGCACAGAACGCATTCTGAGTGAATACGCCTGCAACATTGGTTCCTTGAGCGAACTCAAATACGACCACATCACGTCGGTTTGGATAACGTACATACGCTTCCGCAGTTCCAATTTTTACACCTTTTACCACGTGCATCTGTGGCATTGCTACGTCACCCACCGCCATTTTAAATTGTCCAACATATAAAATTGAAAATTAAGCTTAGTAGAAATTCAGTTAAAAATCGAGAGAATAAACATCCATCATGATTGGATTCCTGAATGCCCATGCTTTATGGATCTAGAAAAATGCTTCATGAATCTGCAAAAACAAAAAAACCAGTAAGGTACTGGTTTTTCTATACGTTTGTTAATTTTTAAATTTTATTCTGTCACTTGAGCCAGTAAAGCTTGTTTCGCTTTTTCTTGACTTGATGCTGACAAAGCAGGATTAGTCGCGACGATACGATTCACTGTTGCAGGAGTAACAGCAGCAACAGCAGCTGTTTGCAAGATAATTGGACGTCCTGCTGTATTACCTAAGGTATAACGAATACCAGTACGCGGGCTAATTACAGTTGTAGAGTCATTTTTTACTTCAGTTTGTGCCGTTGTTACGCCTTGTGCAGCTTGTACTTTTTCTAAAGTTGTTGTCTGCGGAACAGTATTTGCGATAGCCAAGGTAGGTAAAGCAAAAAGAGCAACAGCAACACATTTTAGTATTGTTTTCATTTTATATCCAAATCTCTCAAACATAACAAGTAAATAACATTAACCTGTTTATTTGGCAATCCTTATTCACATCTAGTCACCAATTCACTTCATAAAAAAGTTAAACATCAAATCAGTCATAAAAAAAGCAGAACACTTGGTTCTGCTTTTTTTGTTTCAAAGATATGTCCGGATTAGATTTTACCGTGACATTGCTTATATTTTAGTCCTGAACCACATGGGCAAGGAGCATTACGGCTTTCCGGTGGTGTGATCACCACATTCGACAAATCAACATCATCCTGACTTGGCATTTCTTCACCTGTCAGACCATCGACTTCTGCATGAGACAAAGACAACTGCATTGCTTCAGCTTGAGCCTGTTGTTGTGCTTCCATCTCTGCAAGTTCTTCAGGCGTTGGTAAACGCACCAATGATAAGTCAGTAACAACATCAGATTTAATCACGGCAAGCATACTCACAAACAAATTAAATGCTTCTTTTTTGTATTCTTGCTCTGGATTTTTTTGCGCATAACCACGTAAATGAATCCCTTGACGCAAATAATCCATTGCTGCAAGGTGATCTTTCCAATGACGATCTAAAGAACTCAACATGAAGTTACGTTCTAATACAGCCGCTGACTCATCACCCATTTGTGCACGACGACCGCGATAACGTTCGATCACAGCATCAGTGATACGTTCAACCAATGCTTCCTCATCCAAACGACGATCTTGATCTAACCATTGCTGAACAGGTAAGTTAATCCCTAAATCATTGAGTAAAGCATATTCTAAACCAGGAATATCCCATTGATCATGGATTGATTCAGATGGAATATATGTTCCGATGACACCTTTAATCACTTCACGATGCATTTCTTCAATATAATCTTGAAGTGTACTTTCTGCTAAAATTTCATCACGTTGAGAATAAATAATCTTACGTTGTTCATTATTGACGTCATCGTATTTCAGCAAGTTTTTACGAATATCAAAGTTTCGGGCTTCAACTTTACGTTGGGCATTTTCAATTGAACGCGACACCATTTTATGTTCAATCGCTTCATCTTCTTGCAAGCCCATGGCACGCATCATGCCAACCACACGGTCACCAGCAAAAATACGCATCAAATCATCTTCTAAGGACAAGAAGAAACGTGAAACACCTGGGTCCCCCTGACGACCTGAACGACCACGAAGCTGATTGTCGATACGACGTGATTCATGGCGCTCTGAACCAATAATATGTAGACCACCAGAGTCCAATACCATTTGGTTGTTTTTTTCCCATTCTTCTTTAAGACGCACCGAGTCTTCAGCAGAATAGTTTTCGATTTTTTCGAGTTTCGCTTTCCAGTTACCACCCAATAAAATATCGGTACCACGACCGGCCATATTGGTGGCAATGGTTACCGCACGAGGTGAACCTGCTTGCGCAATAATATCGGCTTCACGCTCATGTTGTTTAGCGTTTAATACTTCATGAGTAATACCCGCTTCTTTCAACTTATCTGAAAGAATTTCTGAAGCTTCAATCGTTGCCGTACCAATCAAAATTGGTGCGACACCTGCTTCATGAATTTTTTTAATTTCTTCAATGATCGCGTTGTATTTACCATTTCGATTTAAATAAATTAAATCATTTTGATCATTACGAATCATTGGACGATGTGTTGGAATTAACACCACATCTAAACCATAAATTTCTTTCATTTCCGCTGCTTCAGTATCAGCAGTACCTGTCATACCTGAAAGCTTTTTATATAAACGGAAATAGTTCTGGAATGTTGTCGTTGCAAGCGTTTGGTTTTCAGGTTGAATTTCTAAACCTTCTTTTGCCTCAACCGCTTGATGTAGACCTTCAGACCATCGACGACCAGGCATCGTACGACCTGTATTTTCATCGACAATAATGACTTCGCCATCATTAATAATATATTGAACATTACGTTGGTAGAGATAATGCGCACGAATCGCTGCAGTCACATGATGAACCAAGTTCAAATTTGCTGCTGAATATAAGCTTTCGCCTTCTGCCAATAATCCCATTTCAATCAGTTCTGATTCAACAGCTTCATAGCCGACTTCTGTCATTTCTACAGAGCGTTGCTTTTCATCAATCCAGAAGTGACCACCATCGGCTACTTTTTCTTCTTTTTGCGCTTTTAATTTCGGTGGAATCGCATTAATCGCAGCATAAAGCTGAGATGAATCTTCACTCTGTCCTGAAATGATCAATGGTGTACGCGCTTCATCAATCAGGATTGAATCGACCTCATCAATAATGGCATAGCTCAAACCACGTTGTTTTTTCTCAGCGAGAGAAAACACCATGTTATCGCGAAGATAGTCAAAGCCGAATTCGTTATTGGTACCATACGTAATATCAGCGCGATAGGCTTCTGATTTTTCAATCGGATTTTGCATAGAGTAAATTACCCCTACGCTCAAACCTAAAAATTCATAGAGTGGTCGGTTCAGCTCAGCATCACGTTGCGCCAAATAGTCGTTCACGGTAATCACGTGAACGCCTTGTTCGCTAATCGCATTGAGATACACAGCCAAAGTACCCATCAGGGTTTTACCTTCACCAGTACGCATCTCAGCAATCTTACCTTCATGTAAGGTAATACCACCGATGAGCTGAACGTCATAATGACGCATCCCCATAATTCTTTTACCAGCTTCACGGCAAACCGCAAAAGCTTCAGGTAATAGACGATCTAAATTTTCGCCTTTAGTATAACGTTGTTTAAATTCTTCGGTTTTTGCAGATAAATCCGCGTCACTTAGTGCAGATATCGTCGGCTCGAGCGTATTGATCTTCTCGACAATTTTACGCATACGCTTCAGTTCGCGCTCGTTTTTAGTACCGAAGATACCTCCGATCAGACTTGCCAACATGTATAAACTCTCTAAAACTTGCTTATCAAAATAAATTTTTCTCAGACGTTATTATGGTGCTAGAAATTTGAAGTACAAGAGTTTTAAACAAAAGCATTCAAAAAAAATCCGATCAAATATCTACGACGTATGAGTTACGGCGCATTAATGTAGCAAAATCGACAGACTTAAGTATAGGTGAATCCGATTATTTGCATACAATTTTTAATACTTAAGCCTTTCTTATCTATTATTTTCATAATAAAATCTAAAAACACTATTTTTAATTATAAAGATTATGCGTAATAGTGAAGCGAATACACAAAACTAAAAAAGGAATATAGAGATGAGTTTGCATCTAGGTGATATTGCTCCCGACTTTGAACAAGAATCAAGTGAAGGAACCATCCATTTTCATGATTTCCTAGGAGATAGTTGGGGAATCCTGTTTTCACATCCAGCCGATTACACCCCAGTGTGTACTACTGAACTTGGATATACCGCAAAATTAAAAGATGAATTTGAAAAACGTGGCGTTAAAGTTATTGCGCTTTCAGTCGATGATGTCGAATCACATCATGGTTGGATTAAAGATATTAATAATACGCAAGGCACTGAGGTAAATTTCCCAATCATTGCCGACAAAGATCGTAAAGTTTCGACTTTATATGATTTTATCCATCCGAATGCCAGTGAAACTTTAACAGTACGCTCATTAGTCATTATTGATCCCATTAAAAAAGTTCGCTTAATCATTACCTACCCTGCATCTACTGGACGTAATTTTCATGAAATTTTAAGGGTGGTAGATTCTTTACAACTCACAGATCATTATAAAGTCGCGACTCCAGCCAATTGGCAACAAGATGATGATGTCGTTATTGTGCCATCTCTGAAAGATGAAGCTGAAATACAGCAACGCTTTCCAACAGGCTATAAAGCAGTGACGCCTTATTTACGCTTAACAGCGCAACCGAAATAAGCTGAAAACTTAATAGTCATGTATAGAGAAAAAATAAAGTGAAGTACTGATATTTTTTATACATTTAAGACTCCTTTGACGAGCCGTCTTAAATTTACAACGCCTGTCTTCGGACAGGTTTTTTTATGGTTGCTTGTTTATTGATATCTTCATTGTTTATTGATATCTGCATTATTGATATGCGTGTATTTAAGCATTTTCAAATTTCAATTTGTTGCTACTGCAAAATTCAGCTATAACATTTTAAACGACTTAAAAAATTTGATCATGATTCATCAAGTACATCACTTAAATTGCGGAAGTTTCTGCCTCTACTGCGCTCCTCTTTTTGGACAGCGCGGACTCAAAGCAGAACTGGTCTGTCATTGCCTGTTACTTGAGACAGATCAAGGTTTGGTGTTGATTGATACAGGTTTGGGAATGCAGGATTATTTACATACTCAGCTACGTTTAGGTTCTATCATTGCAAAATTTGGCAACTTTCAAAACAATATCAATTTGACCGCAATTTCACAGATTCAAAAATTAGGTTTTAAGCCTTCTGATGTCAAACATATTCTGGTCACGCATTTAGATTTTGATCATGCTGGCGGAATTTCGGATTTCCCACAGGCTACAGTTCATATTCTTTCAAGTGAATTTAATGCCACACAAAACTTTAACTATAAAAATAAAATTCGCTATAAATCTGAACAATTTAAACAGCACCGTTACTGGAATTTTATTGAACCTGAGTTTGGTGAGCCTTGGTATAACTTAGCTAGAGTACAAGGTTTTAAACTTTTTAAAGATGAGATTTTAATGATTCCACTTCTTGGGCATACAGAAGGCCATTGCGGGATTGCGATTAAGCAAAAAAATAATTGGTTATTATTCTGCGGTGACGCCTATTATTCGCATCGACAACTGAACCCGAAAGTGAAACTCCCCGCTTTAGAACTCACTGAGCGTTTATTTGCCACTGACAATCTACAACGCATTCAGAGCTTAAAACAAATACAAAACTTATCAATGACTCAACCCAGTATTGAAATCATATGCGCACACGATCCAGAGGATTTAAGAAAATATCAATAATCGAAGATCTAAAGTGATACCAATCAAAAAATAGAAAAGCGTTTTGATCCTAAAACATAAAAAGGGTTCGAAAGCAAAGCTCGAACCCTTTTTAAACAACTCTAAACATGATGATTGAAAACAAATTTAAAATTATCTGCGATCTAAAGGAACCCAGTCGATCACCCAAGCAGATTTCATATTTAAGCTTTCATCACTGTTAATTTTCTTACGTTCAGCATCTGCGGACTCACGATCTTTCGATGGCCCAACCATGATCCGAATCCCTTTTGAGGTTGGACTCTTCGTCACCTTATAGCC
>JAHLFF010000328.1 GCA_018883945.1 Candidatus Acinetobacter avistercoris | reverse complement strand
CCGATATTCTTTATGCTTGTCAGTACTGCTCTCATCAAAAAATTGCGCTCCTGCAAATGATAAAGTCGTGACCTGATTTTTACCCAAATAATCATTCACCGAGCTCACGTGATCTTGTAAAGTTTTAGAGTCAAATATAAAAGCTCTCAGTAAATAATTCTTCCGATTGTTATAATTGGCTTCCTGTAGCAACTCTGCAAAATATTTCGAACACAACTCAAGCGTGTCGGCATTACCAATAATTCGTGAATTAATGGTGATAAAATTACTCGCAGAAAATGGACTTTTATGGTCAAAACTATGTTCCATATAGTTGAGTAAAAGATCTGACTTCAGCCACTCAATATAAAACTCGATGATTGGCTCTATTTTTGTTTTTCCGTAATTCAATATTTTTTGTGCGTGTTGTTCTAGCCAATCATCCATGGCTTTTTGCTTGAGCTTATCGGAAAAACTATCTACCATGCCGAGAAAGCTTTTTTCATTCCACTGCTCATCAAACTCGGCATTAACCTCTTTGGTAAGTTTTACAATATCTTTTTCTTCAAAGTCAAAGAAGTTCTCCATATAATGTTTTCGTTTCAACATCATATTGTCATGCATGATTTCTAAGCTTTTTAGCGCTGTTTCTGCCTGATCTTCTGTAGGAAACAAAGGAACTCGAATATTTTCCTTATGTTTTTCAGGAACTCCGTCCATCATATTTTCGACACCATAGCGAAAAGCGTTACGTTCCCAAAGGTCTGAATATTTTTCACTATGTATTTTTGCTTTAACTAAACTTTTCAGCTTAATAATCTGTATTGTACTTTGATAAAGCCTTTCTTCATCGGGTGTTCTAATCTTTTCGGCTAAATAATTAATAATAGACAATGTATCTTCTAAAATCCCAATAGGATCATTTAACACAATCATTCTATGAAAAGATGTTACATAGGGCTCAGGAGGAGCATTTTCATCTAAAACTGGCTCTTCAGTTACTGGATCAACTATAGGTTTATTATTTTTATCAGTTTTTATGGCCCTAAATTGATATGAATCTTCACCTGTTTCAGTGTCATCCGAAAACTCAGCTGTTGCATTAAACTCAAATTTTTGAATATCTTTTAATAAATCAACCTCCCAAGGGATCATGCTCTGAACAGTTCTAAAATCTTTTGGCAAAACATTTTCAATACTAATCGTATAGTTATAATAATTTAGTTGATAATTAGTAGGATCAACAACATTGACTTGACTACATATTTCTTTACGTAATTTTTCATCTGTTTCAAATTGATTACAACTTTCTATACTAAGCTGATGTTTTGAATAAAATAAATCGACATTAGGTGAAACATCTTTATCGGGAAATAAATCCAATAACATCGCATTAGATTTTGACTGACCTCTAATAGTAGAAGGGTTTATAAAGCAAATATAGTCCTTTTCCTTAGGCTGAACCCCCATATTATCTTTATCTATTGCACTTATAAAACCGTTAGAATTGACATTATACGCTCGTATATACTTATCATTATAATGACTAATTTTCCATTTTTTCGCATAAGCATAAATATAGCCTTCATTTAGCCTTCTATAAACATAGGTTAATCCTGTAGGTAATGCAGGCAATTCATTAATAAAGAAATCATCAATTTTAAATTTTTCGGAGTGATCCGTTTTTAAAGCAACAGCTATTCGAACTGGATAAAATGAGCCTAAACGTTCACAAGTTTCACAACGTTTACGTAAATATTTATCTGATACTGTATTATCAGTCATTTTTCACCTCAAAAACTAAATATTGTTTTTCCATAAAATCTATCAAAAGCTGAAATTCAGCATTTTTTCTGGAAAATTCTTTTATTTTGGAATTAATTTGATCAAAATTTTTGAGCTGTATCCTAGTCTTCAGATTAGACTTCTTTGAGCAAAATTCTAAAGCACTTATTTCAAAAGAGTGACCCATTAAATCAAATGACCAGCAATCAAAAACTGAACGATATCGCTCCACCCATCGACCAATATTCGGATTCAAAATTTGATAATCTTTAAACATATATAAATGCACTAGCACCCGTGGATCATAGAATCGAAAAAATGTATTTTTATTTATAAGCATCAATTCTGTTAACTGTTCGGCCAAGTCATCTAAATCTAAATCACTCTTGATCAGGTTTTGCACCAAAGCCATTTGATCAAATTTATTGATATATTCAGTTTGCTCTAATAAATAAATATTTTCATAATAATCTTGTAGTAAAGCTGGATTCATTGAATCAACATGTATCAAAATTGGAGCAATCTCTCTTTCTTTAAATACATTAATTGCTAAAATTTTATACTTAACTTTTTCACTCTCATAAATATGTAATAAATTTCTAAATAAATACTGATCATATAGTATGTAATTAAATTTTTGAAACTCCTCGAAGTTAAGCTTATTTTTAATCATTTTATACTCAAACCAGCTTTACCAGTTGAGGCAGCATCTTTCATTTTATATTCACAATCTTGTAGTTGAGGTAAGTCTAATATTGTTTCATCTATATTATGACCTTTGATAAACTTATGCTGCCCCGCCTTCGCTTCAAACTTCCCACCTGTCGTTGGAAACACCCCTGAACCATTCAGTTTTACTTGAGAACCACCGGCGGTTAAATTAATTTCCTTTGGACTGGTGATATAAACTGTATCCTCAGTGGAGATAATCTGTATCCCTTTACGCGCGATCACATCTAGCGCATCACCTTGCGCTTGAATCTCAATCTTGCCTTTAGCTGCATACAGTCGTGCACCTTCTTGTGCTGCAAATAGACTGATCTTTTGGCTCGCATGCCCAATCAGAGACTTTTGCGTGGAAATGTTGATGCTATCGCCCGCACTGTGACTGATCTGACCATCTGCTGATATATGAATATCTTCATTGCTGCTGAGCCCGATGGAATTCGGCGAAGCTAAAAGCATTACGGCAGACTTAAACTCATCGGCTTTGGCTTGATCTTCTTTTGCCAGATTTTCGATAAAGCCTTGGATTTTTTCAAGCACTTCAAGCGGATCCGTCTGCTGATTCTTAGCCATTTCGCTTAAGGCTTTACTGTTGTTTAGACTGCTTTCAAGTTGGCTCTTCGCTTCTTTGGCATCAAGGTGCATGCCTGTCGCTTGGTCTTGTTTGTGCGTGCTGAGAAGTAAGCCTTGCCCTGCTCGTATTCCAC
>JAHLFF010000001.1 GCA_018883945.1 Candidatus Acinetobacter avistercoris | reverse complement strand
CAGCATTAAGCTCCAAGCCTATCAGGGAGTGCCATGAGCACTTATATTCTCAAACGTCTGTTGCTGATGATTTCAACCTTGCTGATCATTTTGCTGATCAATTTCATGGTGATCCAGCTGGCACCCGGTGGTCCGGTGGAGCAGGCGATTTATCAGGCGCAACAGGTTAATGGTTTGGCGCATACTGGATTGCAGTATCAGGGAAAGCAAGGCCTCACACCGGAGATGCTTGAGCAGATCAATACCCAGTACGGCTTTGACCAGCCGCTGCATATCCGCTTTTGGGAAATGGTAACGCGTTATGCGCAGTTTGATCTGGGGCAGAGTTTTTTCAAAGACAAACCTGTGACTGAACTCATCTGGGAAAAATTGCCAGTATCGCTTTCTTTAGGCTTGTGGAGTACCTTGTTGATCTATCTGGTCTCCATTCCTTTAGGGATCAGGAAAGCCCGAAAACATGGCAGTCTGTTTGATCAGACCACCTCTCTAGTGTTGGCCGTAGGCTATGCCATTCCAGCCTTTACTTTTGCCATTTTACTCATCGTCTTTTTTGCTGGCGGGTCTTATCTGCACTGGTTTCCCTTGCAGGGCATTCGCTCTGAAAATTTTGCAGAACTCTCATTCTTTGCGAAAATTCAGGATTATTTCTGGCATATGGCCTTGCCGCTGTTGGCCATGGTGCTTGGTGGATTTGCCAGTTTAACTTATCTGGTGAAATTTTCTTTTGTGGAAGAGCTGAGCAAACAATATGTCCTGGCTGCGCGGGCCAAAGGTTTAACTGAACATGCAGTACTGTATCGGCATGTATTCCGGAATGCCATTTTAGTGCTTATCGCAGGTTTGCCCGAAGTTCTGATCGGGGTATTTTTCGTGGGGAACCTGTTTATCGAGATTATCTTTAATCTGGATGGGTTAGGTGTTTTAGGTTTTGAGGCGATTATCCAGCGTGACTATCCGGTGATTTTTGGTACTTTGTTTATCTTTACCTTGCTCGGCCTGCTGCTGCGTTTACTCAGCGATTTGCTGTATCAACTGATTGATCCAAGGATTCATTTCAGTTCACGTCGAGGATCACAATAATGTCTTCCTTGATGCAAGCACGCTGGCAACGTTTTAAGCAGCATAAGCTGGGCTTTGGCTGCTTTATTATTTTCAGTGCTATTTTCATCATTTCCTTGGGTGCAGAACTGATTGCTAACGATAAGCCCTTGCTGGTGAAATATAATCATGCTTTTTATTTGCCCATCCTGAAATCCTATCCGGAAACCACGTTTGGCGGAGTATTTGAGACAGAAGCAGAATATAAAGATCCCACTGTACAGCAACTGATTGCAGAAAAAGGCTGGGCGATCTGGCCCATCATTCCGTTTTCCTATCAAACGCCAAATTTTGAACTGGCTGTACCGGTGCCTTCGCCCCCGAGTGCGCAAAACTGGCTAGGAACAGATGACCAGGGCCGTGACGTTCTGGCACGGATTCTATATGGTTTAAGAATTTCATTACTGTTTGGTTTTGCACTGACTCTATTGTCTGCGGCGTTGGGAATTTTAGCAGGGGCAATTCAGGGTTATTATGGTGGATGGATTGACCTGATCGGGCAACGCATACTCGAAGTCTGGAGCGGTTTGCCGATGCTGTTTATGGTGATGGTACTGGTCAGTCTGTTTACCCCGAGTATTTACTGGCTATTTCTGATTATGCTGTTATTTGGCTGGACCACACTGGTGAGTATGGTGCGCGCTGAGTTTTTGCGCGCCAGAAATCTGGAATATGTCTGGGCAGCAAGAAGTATTGGGGCCGGGGATGGACGGATCATGTTCAAACATATTCTCCCCAATGTGATAGGTTCTAGCCTGTCACAGTTACCTTTTATGCTAACCGCCAATATTACTGCACTGACAGCGCTGGATTTTTTAGGATATGGTTTGCCACCCGATTCGGCATCCCTAGGGGAACTCTTGCTTCAGGCCAAAAACAACTTAAATGCGCCGTGGCTGGCATTGTCGGGATTCTTTAGTTTGGCGATTGTACTGAGTTTGCTGATCTATATGGGAGAAGCAGTACGGGATGCTTTTGATCCAAGAAACTAAATCACAAAAATCTTTAACTATGAAAAAATAAGCAGATAAAAATTGTGTAAATTTGACAAGACTGATTGTCAATTGTTCTGGCTTACGTTATAAACGGGTACAAAATAAAAGTAACGTATCAGGACAGATCATGACTCAATTGGCCGATTCCATTCAAATTCGCAATACCACTTTTAAAAACCGCATCATTAAAGGTGCCATGAGTGAAGCACTGGCCAATGATGCCGGCCAGCCCAATCAGGCGCATTTCAAGTTGTATGAAGCATGGGCCGAAGGTGGCTTGGGTTGTGCTATTACGGGTAATGTCATGGTGGATTATCGTGCCAAGAATGAACCGGGCGTCGTAGTGGTAGAAACAGAACGTGATCTGGCACAGCTCAAAGTCTGGGCTGACGTAGGCAAACAGCATGGCATGGTACAATTGGTCCAGTTGTCACATCCGGGCCGCCAGTGTCCTAAAGGTCTGAATAAAGAAACAGTTGCACCGTCCGCAGTACCCTTTAGTCCGGCATTGGCAATGAGCTTTGGAACCCCACGGGAACTGCGTGAAGATGAAATCCTGGATATTATCCAGCGCTTTGCCACTTCGGCTGCCATCTGTGAAAAAGCAGGATTTGAGGGGGTGCAGTTGCATGGGGCACATGGTTATCTGATTAGCCAATTTCTGTCACCGCTGACCAATAAGCGTCAGGATCAATGGGGGGGTAGTATTGAGAATCGTACCCGTTTCTTGCTGCAAACCTATCAGGCTGTTCGTACTGCGACTTCGGAAAATTTTATTATTTCAGTCAAGCTGAATTCAGCTGATTTCCAGCGCGGTGGTATTAGCGAAGAAGATGTCATTTATGTCTTTAAGGCGATGGACGCTGCAGGCATCGACATCATTGAAGTGTCAGGTGGTAGCTATGAAGCACCTGCGATGGCCGGCGTGAAAGCAGAAAAGCGCAAGGCCTCGACCATAGCCCGTGAAGCCTATTTCCTGGATTTTGCCGAAAAAATCCGTCAGGAAGTGAAGTGCCATATCATGGTCACTGGTGGATTCCGAACAGTTGAAGGCATGAATGCCGCGCTCGACAGTGGTGCTTGTGATTTTGTCGGGATTGCACGTCCCTTTGCGGTAGAACCTGACTTGGGCAATCGTCTGGTTGCAGGGCAGGATGTACGTTATGCAGTTGAGAAAATTAAAACCGGTATTCCAATGGTCGACAAGATGGCGATTATGGAAATCATCTGGTATGCCGCGCAGTTTAAGGAAATTGCCAAAGGCAAGCAGCCTAATCCGAAACTCTCACCACTAAAAGTCTTTTTGCAGTATCTGAAAGGCAATGTCAAAGCTGTGATCAAAGGACAATTAAACTCGCGAAAATCGGCTTAATCTTTATTAAAAAACCGGACACTGCAAATGTCCGGTTTTTTTAATTTCTGGCACTTAGGGGGGGCTTTAGGAGTAATGCATCGCCTGGGTCTGAAAAGGAAATAATAACTGACTTAACTGACGAGTCGCCCATAAGCCTATTTCGGTATGATGCATATGCGGTGCAGTATAAGGAATCAGTAAATCAATTTTCTGTTCAGCACCCTCACAGCGCATGAAGCGGCTTTTTAACTGATTTAAGCGCTGCTGGTCCATACGGCTCATTGCAGGTTCAATTTTTGCTTGTGATGGGGCTGCACTACGTGAGGACAGGCGAGTTGCCAAGCCTGCACCCTGAATCCAGTCTTTAATAATCTGTTTTTCGGTCGCATTAAAGACCCCAAACATTTTACCTTCCGGATGATCGATCATTTTCCAGAAGCGACTTTGTTCTACTGGCGCATCTTTCACGATCCAGCCTTTTTCAATCATCACCTGCAAAAACTCGGCAATCTGGGCAGGATCGGATAACCAGTCATTGATGGTCTTGCCACTAAACTGGCATTTCTGATTATGAATATATTGACCAATCAGCGCTTTATTCTGAAAAATTTTTAAAGCCATCTGCTCAATGTCCAGTTCCCGGATGATTTGGGAAGAACTTTTACCAAGGTCATTTAGAACATAGCCTTTTTTAATCAGATCCAGATAAGCGTGTGGATCTTCAGCATGATTAAAATGCTGGATAAATGCTTGCAGGGATTTCTGCGCATGACCATTGTGAGCATTATCAATAGTAATGTGCACATTGAAATAATGCGGATCAATACCCAGTTCAGCCAGTTCATAATTGGTGATTAACAGATGCAGCGGTAACTGTTCATAACCGAGATTAAAGCCAATGACCAGAGGTAAATATTTGGCCGGGGCATAAGCCAGTGCCAACTGTACGGCAGCCTGTTCATAGTAACTGTCATTCAGATGCTCGGCATAACTGTTCAGCTCATAATGACTTAACACGTCCTGATACATGGTGACATGATTGGCACGCGGATGCCCTAAGCCAAGCTCTTCGAGATAGATGTAAATCAAATCTTTCAGCTCGGGCTGATTGCAATTCGGTACGGTCGAATATAACCAAGCACCATCGACCAGCTTGACTGGTGCAACTTTTGCCAGGAATTCGAAAGCATGGGAAACCGTAGGAAAATATTCCCGGGCTTGGTGCTGTTTCCGGCGATTGACATAGGCCTGGAAAGTCGTACAAACCTGATGATGTTGTTCTAGAAGATGCTGTTCAACCTGTGCAGGCTGATCTAACCATCCGAGAGTATCAATCTTTAAATTTTTAATCAGATCGCTCAAATAAGATTCGGCTTGTTCGGTTTTGGCATACATCGAAATTTCAGTATCTTGAAAAAAGTCGACCCACTCCTTAAAGCTTTTAAATTGAAAATTATGATTTTTATTCGGCGATAAAGGTAAACTTAACTCTGTGCTGAAGAACATAATCTGATCCTTGCAGATTTCTTTTATTTACCTTAACGTGAGCTCTAAACTCAGGGTGTTGAATTTTTGTTCTAATTTATTGATGTATTGCTTTAAATGAAAATGAACGGATATTTCTGTGCATAGAAATGTAAAAAAATACAAATTATAAAATTAAGAATAGGTTGGCATTCAGGAAAGTAACCGCAGAATTTGAACGAGCGGTAAAAATAGAATTGAGGTTTCTAAGTGGGTAAAAAAAAGCTCAGGTCGCAATGCCTGAGCTTTTTTATGAGAAGATCATTTATAAGATAATCATCTCGAATATGGCGTCCCTACGGGGATTCGAACCCCGGTTACCGCCGTGAAAGGGCGATGTCCTAGGCCTCTAGACGATAGGGACAGTACAGAAGATAAATTTTAAAACCCTTACTTTTAGCTGGAAGTAATGGCGTCCCTACGGGGATTCGAACCCCGGTTACCGCCGTGAAAGGGCGATGTCCTAGGCCTCTAGACGATAGGGACTTAATAAAATGTACTTCTGAAAATTGGCGTCCCTACGGGGATTCGAACCCCGGTTACCGCCGTGAAAGGGCGATGTCCTAGGCCTCTAGACGATAGGGACGTTTCAGAGGTGGGCGTATAATAGGGTGAAAACAGGGGGGTGTCAAACGCATTTC
>JAHLFF010000327.1 GCA_018883945.1 Candidatus Acinetobacter avistercoris | reverse complement strand
TTAAACTCCTTCAAAACATTAAAGATTTAAACCTTTCAGCTAAATCCTTGTTTCTCAACAAGTTTTAATCAACATCACCGCCGATGGATGTGCATTCTACAGCATTTTCTTCACCACACAACCCCTTTTTTTATTTATTTCTCAAAAATACGCTTAACTGTTTATTTTTTCTTCAAAATAGGCGCTTTTTCTCTTTTAATAGACAACATTTGAGTAACTTTAGACACGATTTGAGCAATTTTAGGCTAATACATCTTGATAAAGACCTGTTAGAATGTTTTCAGGCGATCTCAACAAATAAAATCTACATTATTTTTAATTTCTAGGAACCTCTATGCATTGCTCTCCTCTTTTATGGGCAAGTGTGCTCACTTTCGGGTTGACTCAAACTGCTTTAGCACAAGATTCATCAACTACTGATTCTGTTGCACCGACTGTTGCCAATAGTAGTGCCGCTTCTGCTCATGCAACCGATAGCTCTGAATCCACCACTAAACATAAATATACTTTTGCAAATCATCCACGCATAGAATCATTAAAAGAATTAAAAAATATTAAAATAGATGATTTGAAAGTAAATGCCACAGCAGCACAATCAGATAAAGTGAAAGATCCGCTTCAACCCTTAAACCGCCAGATTTATGAACTAAACGACGTCCTTGATCGAAATGTCGTACGTCCTTTGGCAGTTCAATACACAGAAAAAGTACCCAATGAAGTTCGCGGTTCTTCTAGACAGTTCCGCAAAAATCTGGGCGAACCGTGGAATGCTGTAAATCAAATTGCTCAAGGTAAATTTAGCCGTGCTGCAAAAACATTAGGTCGCTTTACTATTAATACAGTAACTAGTCTTGGCTTTGCAGATCCAGCACGTCGCTTAGGCTTAAACACTGAGGATGAGTCTTTCGGTACAACACTAGGCTATTATGGTGTTCCTTCTGGACCTTATATAATGCTTCCGTTTATGGGGCCGAGCACTTTCCGTGATGGTCTAGGCATGATTGTCGACAGCCAAACACGTCCGCAAAAATA
Source organism: Candidatus Acinetobacter avistercoris (assembly GCA_018883945.1). Classification (GTDB taxonomy): domain Bacteria; phylum Pseudomonadota; class Gammaproteobacteria; order Pseudomonadales; family Moraxellaceae; genus Acinetobacter; species Acinetobacter avistercoris. The sequence continues at coordinate 31,206 of JAHLFF010000327.1, read as the reverse complement.
CATTTTAGATGGCCATGATCGTCTTTACTATTCAGAGCAATTCTTGAGAGGCGTTGATGCCCGCTCTCAACTCTTAGATGTAGATGAAGTTTTACAGGGCGATAAATATGCAGCACTTCGCGATATTTATTTACAACGTAAAAACTTTGAGATCGCACAGAAAAAAGGCGGTGAGCAAAGTGCCGATCTTTTTATCGATGATATTGCAGATGAAGATTTTACTGAAAACGATGCTCCTAAAAATAATTCCACCAAATAATCGATAGATTTCAAAAAATAGAAATCTCAATGTGTTGATTTTTTTCTATGAATAATGAGGGAATTCGCCATGTGTTCCCTCTCAACACTTGGATAAGCATTGTACTTGGTCTAAGATAAGCCTAACCCTTTATCCATCGGATCATTTCTCAATTCTATGTATTTCATTCAGCCCACGCGTACCATAGCCAATTTAGAGCAAGTTCTAGATCAGCTTCCGAGTCTGCAAATGATTAATATAGAAGATATACATTTATATGATCCGACGATTATCGCCATTGCAGACGTTAATGATTTTTTAGAATATAAATGGTCTTTACCGACTATTGTAATTGCGCATGAACATGAAGGCGCAGAACTTTCTCGTGCTTGGGGAAAAGGCGCTTTAGCTGGATGGTTATGGTCTCATCTTCCAGAAACGCCAGAAAAGTCTCTAGCAAAAATTGATGCGCAATATAAGCGCAATCAAGACAGTCGTGATCTACCTTCAGCTGCTGAACTGCAAAAAAAACTTTTACCTAATCCTATCGAATTACAGAATTATAAAGTCGAAACCTTATTTCAACCTTCAGCTTATTTGTCTGGAGATTGGTATGATTATTGGAAAATCAGTGATAAAGAAGTTATTTTTTATCTCGCTGATGTTTCTGGGCATGGCGTTACAAGCTCTTTACTCACGTCATGGATGGCTGCATTCCACGGTCGCTCTAAAACACCTCGCGAGTTATTAAAGAAACTCAATGGAATGCTGGTCCAAGAGAATATTGAAAAACATATCACCATGATCGCGGGTGTGCTTAATCTAGAAACCCATCAATTAAAATGGGCAAGTGCTGGGCATTATCCTCCCGCGATTATCTTTGAACCCAATCAACCGCCGATCATTTTAAACACCAGCAGTTTCCCACTGGGACTCACCGCTGACTTCGATATAGAAGAGCAAGAGTGCGTATTAAATCGACAGGCTCGTTTTATCATTTGCTCCGATGGTGCACTTGAACCTTTTGATGGTGGATTGAATGAACAATTCACACAATTGGTCTTCCACTTGCAAAATCAATCATTCGAAGCCCCTGAACACGTTGCAGATGACATCGCAATCCTTAGCTTCATCAGAATGAATTAAGTTTATAATCAATACCCTATCAACTATTACTCATGAGCACGGCATCCCCCCTCTTGAGTATAAAGTTGCGCTATGGGATAATTTTATTATTCTTTTCTGCAAATGGCATTTATATGTCAACAGGTCATGTTGAATATGCAAGCTTAGATGGCACGCATATCTTCAAACTTATTGGTGAAGTACGAGCCCAGTCTTGTATTAGTTTAGACAAACTTCTGTCTCGAATTGAGCAACAAAGTAACGTCATTGGCGCAATTGTTGATTTAACTCAAACCACATTTATAGACAGTACTGTTTTAGGTATTTTGGCAAAGCTAGGTTTAAAACTGAAGCAAATCCATAATATCCAAGCGGTCATGTTATCAACCAATCCAGATATTACGACGCTTGCCAACAGTATGGGACTGGGGCAGGTTTTTGTCATCCTTAACTATTGTGGTGACCCGAACGTTTGCACACGTGAATTACTCGATGACCACATCACTCATAATGCCATGCTCTCTACGGTTTTAGATGCGCATAAGACATTAATGAAATTGAATCAGAACAATCAAAATATGTTTGAGCCGCTTGTAAAACAGCTTGAACAGCAACAAGATACAATGGATCACAGTATCTAAATAAAACACTTATAAATATCAGGATAGCGCCATGGCTTTAGTTTCTATCGCTCAAATGAACTCACAAAATGATATTGAAGAAAACTTCAATACCATTGAATCATTCGTTATAGAAAGCAAAGCTCAGGGCGCTTCGCTTATTGTATTTCCTGAAAATTTTGTCTGCTTTGCTGCGGGTAAACAACGTGAAACAGCGGAACGCTTTGAAGAAATTCAAAATCGTCTAGAAACCTTAGCTTTTAATCATCAAATTTGGATCGTTGCAGGTACTTTACCCTGCCCATATCGTCCAGATGGCATCATCGTACCTGATGGCCGGGTTCGTACCACAAGTTTGTGTATTAGCCCTGAAAAAACAGAAGCGCGTTATGACAAAATCCATTTGTTCGATGTACAGGTTGGTGATGGTGTCGGTGGGTATCAAGAGTCGTTAAATTTTGAACCTGGTTCCGAAGTTGTTGTGGCAAAGACACCTTTTGGTCATATTGGTTTGATGGTCTGCTATGACTTACGTTTTCCTGAACTGGCTTTAAAATTAAGACAACAGGGCGCCAATATATTGACTGCACCCTCTGCATTTACGTATACAACAGGCCAAACGCATTGGCAATTGCTGCTGCAAGCTCGCGCAATGGATAGTCAGTGTCAGGTTTTAGGTGCAGCACAACAAGGCTGGCATGGCACTAAACGTCAAACATGGGGACACTCTGGTGCAACCAATAGTCGTGGGCAATTGCTCAACATGGTCAATGCTGAAGGCGCTCAACTGATTACGGTTGCTTTTGATTTAGATGAACAAACCAAAATTCGTGAATCGATGCCTTTGATGCAACATCGCAAATTAATCACACTTTAACTTTGCATATTCAACCCAATACATAAATACTCTCGAATTTACAATTTCACTGAATATTTATGTATAAAAATCAGCCACGATCTAAGTTCGTCAAGATAACTAGGATTGTGTCATGTCTTTAGAAAAAATCGCATATACCGCTCAAGCAAAAGCCACAGGGGGACGTGATGGCCGAGCGACTTCCTCTGATCAAATTTTAGATGTTCAACTTGCAGTTCCAAAAGAAATGGGCGGACCAGGGGGTGGTACAAATCCTGAACAACTTTTTGCAGCAGGATATTCAGCTTGTTTTTTAGGTGCGATGAAGTTTGTTGCAAACCGAGATAAATTGAATATTTCTAAAGATGCTTTTATAGAAGGTGAAGTCAGTATTGGGCCTATTCCAACGGGTTTTGGCTTGGCTGTTCAATTGAATATTCATTTAGAAGGTCTTGAAAAAGATGAAGCGCAAAAGTTAGTTGATGCCGCTCATATTGTTTGTCCATACTCTAATGCAACCCGTGGCAATATAGATGTGACGCTGAATGTGATTGTTTGATTTTTCATATCTTCTGTTTATTGGTATTCACATATTCACTGAATCGATAAAAAGAGCTGATATGTTTCTGCATATCAGCTCTTTTTTCTGTAAGAATAATAAATTTAAATTTCTGATAAGAGATAAATGTAAAGTGATTACTTGAAATACCCTTTATGTGTATTTAGCATAACGTGTATTGTATTAATTTAACTTTAAACATTGGGATCCATTAATTAAATCTGGATTATTTTTTAAAATATTAAGGTATTCGCTCTGCAACATGAAAGTTTTATTCAAAGTTGTATTATATCGTTTGGCTAGCTCTTTCCTTTCCAATTTACTTTGATATTTTTTCAAAAATTTATTAATAATACACATTGAATCAATAGCATCTCCTGATACTAATCTATAACTTGTAATCTCTTTTTGGTAATCCAAACTACCCATATCATAACTATTAAAAAGTGATTCCATTTCACCCAAAGCATATAGATACAAATGATCATTAATTTCAGAAGTTTTCTCTGCCTTCTTATATGCAGCTCGATATACAAAGCTTGCAGATTCTAAACTGCTTGAAATAGCCATGATTTTAGTTTGTACTATTTGTTTATCTAACTCATTTTCATAAATCGCATCTTTTTTAGCATTAGAGCAAGAAGAAAGAAAAATAGAACAAATTAATAGAGGGAAGATTTTTTTCATTAATAGTATGTTCCATCAAATTTTTCAAATTCTTCTTTTCTGGGAGTTTTATACCCTTCTGAAATAGCGAAATTATATGCCTGTTTGTTCCATTTTTTTCCAAAAATCATTGTATACAACTTTTCACTAATCATAAAAGGACCACCATTTTTTAGAGTTTGACCAGCTTTACCTACATATTCTGCTTTTGAGAACATACCATAACCAGCTGGTGTAAGCTGAATAATATCTTCTTTATTTCTATAATGTGCAGCAACTCGAATTTTAAAGGTATCTTGTAATAACTCAGTGGCTGCTATTAACGCTTTGTCTTTACTAACCCTAACAATATATGTGGCAAATTTAAGATACATCATTGTGTGGAAATATTCAGTGTAAATAAATCCTGGTGTATCTTTTTCAATTTGTCTTAAATCAAACTCTAAACCAAATCTTAAAGCCATATCATATTCGAAGGGTTGTCGTCTCTTTATATGATCCCAAAGATGCTGCGGAATACAAAATGTATAAGGTACTATCTGCTTTACTTTAATCAAGTTTTGCCAACCTTCACACGCTGTAAGAAAGCCATCATCAGCTCTGCACATGTTGACTGTACCTTTCAAGTCAATTCGTTCTGCTGCTTGAGCTTGAATAGGAGTTTTATCGTAATTGCTGTGATATATTAAACGACCAGTATCGCTCATTTTTTTTCCTACTATTATTTATAAGGGTTCTAATGTCTTCGACAAATCAATAGTTATAAGCTCAATAGCTTCTGGTCGGTATTCGCTCTCATAAATAGCAGTCATACCATTTTCATCTGTATAACCTTGAACTAATAATTCTCCTGATTCTTTACTATAGAGTTCATACAACATATTTGAAAGCAATTCCTCAGAATCCTCATCTATAATCTTGAACTGAATTTTATGTATTTCTTCCAGCGTATCTTCAACGAGGTTACTTGTAATAGATGTAGTTTTTGTAGACAGAGAAGAAACTGAGTTAGCTCCACTACTGGCACCAATGACATGGACTTGCTTAGGCATCAAAGTAGCCCCACAAGTAAACTTATCACCGACATAAGCCACTGCTTTACCATCAAAAATCACATGGTCATTACTCTTTATCAAAGTGGACCAAGTTTTACATTTTGGACAAGCAAAACCATCACCAGCACGAAGAAATAGATTTCCCATTTGTGAGCTACGTGACTGAGTTGAAATTACTATCCCACCATGGTCAGTGGTTGAACCATGAATACCAAAACCTTTAGACATTTTTTAAATCTCCACGATTAGGACTCATAAACCCTTCTGGGATAATTGCGTCATGATATAAGCGTAAAACATGGGATGTGATCGGACTATCGATAATTTCATCACCATTTTCTAGTGGCGACCCAACGAGTGCTGCGGATCGATCATGAACAATGATAGCATTACCAGCGCCAGAGATAATTTTCGCAGTTGAACCATCAGCATATATGGCTTCATCACCAACTAAAGCTAAAGAAATACCTTTGACTTTATACGTGTCGGTAGAGGCTCTTATCAAGCCACCATCACGAGTTTTAGCTCCATTAAATGCAATATAGAATTTGGTATAAGGTTTATGATTCCAATAGAGTTGTTCTGCGTGGTTAATCTTTTGAATATCGTCTTGAGAAAGTTTTTTTAGCTGCTCTTCTGGCAGTTCATGTAAAAAAATAGGGCTAGTCATGCTAGATCCAGTGCATATTAATAAATGAATAGTAACAAAAGAAAAAGTGAAGAAAAATTTAAAAATGTAATCAGACACTATTGTTTAAAATTTCATCAAATATTAGATCTATTTAACATAATACATATTATGCAAAAAATGATATACACCATTGAAATATAAAAATTTATTTAAAGTTTAATAGCCCAAACATCTCTGTTTAGGCTATTTTTATTAAATCTTACCGTTTCACACTTATTCTTTAATTATTGTTTTAAAAATTAAGTAGGCGTTCTTAATCATTCCCCGTCTAAAAAAACGTTTTAAGAAGAAACTCCGATCACTCTACCGTCTCATTGGTCACACGTAAAACTTCTTCCAAAGTGGTTTTACCCAGTAAAACTTTACGTAGTCCATCATCTCGAATTGAGCCAGATTGTTTTCTGACGTAATTTTCCAATTCAAACTCAGCAGCATTACCATGAATCAAACGGCGCATTTGATCATCGACAGGTGCAATCTCATAAATAGCAGTTCGACCACTAAAACCCGTATGCGAACAGTGCTCACACCCTTTCGGTTGAGGAAGTTTAATAGCAGTTTCTTGACTTACATGTTTAAAAAAATCTTGTTCAAAATGATCTGCCTCTCTCCAAGTATGGCAGTGTGAACATAAGGTTCGTACAAGTCTTTGCGCAATCACACCAATTAAAGAGCTGGCCAAAAGAAAAGGTTCTATCCCCATGTCTTTCAATCGAGTTACGGCGCCTATGGCCGTATTGGTATGTAGTGTAGACAATACCAAGTGACCCGTTAATGAGGCCTGAACTGCAATTTCTGCTGTTTCTAAATCACGAATCTCACCGACCATGACCACATCCGGATCTTGTCGAAGCATGGCTTTTAATGCACGTGCAAACGTCATATCCACTTTGGTATTGACCTGAGTCTGACCAATCCCTTCGAGTTGATACTCAATTGGATCTTCAGCTGTAAGAATATTCTTTGAGCCATCATTTAAGTCAGACAATGCTGCATAGAGTGTCGTAGTTTTACCCGAACCTGTCGGCCCAGTAACCAAGATAATTCCATGCGGTCGATGAACCAATTGTGTCAAACGATCGTAATCTGTTTGAATTAAACCCAAATGAACCATATTGAGACGACCGGCTTGCTTATCAAGCAAACGCATCACGACACGCTCACCATGTGATGATGGCAAAGTTGAAACACGGACATCTACTTCACGTCCTGCAAGACGCAATGAAATACGACCATCTTGCGGAATACGTTTTTCAGCAATATCTAATTTTGCCATGACTTTAATACGCGATACCAATAGTGGTGCAAGCTCACGACGAGGCTGTACAATTTCACGTAACTGTCCATCAACTCTTAAACGGACAGAGAGCTTTTTTTCAAAGGCTTCAATATGAATATCGGAAGCGCCGACTCGGATTGCTTCAGATAATAGGGCATTGATCAATCTTACAATCGGCGCATCATCTTCTTGATCCATCAAATCTTCAGTTTCAGGCACTTGATCTGCAAGACTAAGTAAATCTGGATGATCCTCAAGTCCTGCTGCGACTTGTTGCGATTCTCCAGTTTCCCCTGCATAACTTGAACTCAGGAGTTGATTAAAATCTTTTTCAGTGCTTAATTGATATTGTGCTATACGCCCGACGTAGCGACGAGCTTCTTGTAACGCAATTAAGGAAGCATCTTGACGTCGGACAATAAAAACCTGATCCCCTTCATAACGTAAAAGGACACCGTGCTTTTTTGCAAAACTATAGGGTATTTGTAATTGTTTAAGTACTTGCATTACAGCTTATAATGATGATTAGAATTAAAATGAGTGTACTCTAAGCAAATGACAGCGTGAAGTCTGTTTTTCATGAAATTGTTTAATGGGTACGTAGAATTGCTTCAAAGGAATTTTCAGTGTCAGAAATCGAAAGTTTAAAATGGTGGGGCGAACAAAAATTTGAGTTAAATCAGTCTAAAGCATGGCAGTTTGGCTCATTGTTATTCAGGCTTACACGTGGCATACAAGAGTGGCGTTTGGAATATCATCGTCCTCAGGTGCAATATGATTATGAACAATCATGGCACTTCATTGAGGATGACAGCTTCCGTTTTCCCCAACCCATTCACGTTGAACGCTATATGTTTCGTGAAACGACACCGACCATACAACTCTTGCCACGTTTGGCTGATCGCTCTGTCGTCATCCGTCCAATTGACCCGATCTATATACCCGCGGGCCAACGAGGCACCTTATATATCAGCACGCCACTTTGGATTTCAGGATATATCATTGGTCAAAAAAGTCCTTTATTTGATATTCCTATAATTCACCCGAAAGACACTTGGTTTGGTCCAGACCATCAAAGTGGAGAAATGTGCTATGCCACGTCTGTTGATGGTCGTACTGAGTTAAAGCAGCTCCGACCTCGTGCTTTTCGTGCGGTAACCCCTATAGACTTTCACAATGTGAGCAGTCATCAGCTTCGATTTGACCGCATGAATGTGCCTGTCCCCGCTTTACCTTTATTTTATAGTGAAAGTACAACACGTCTTTGGACATCACAAATTAAAGTTATCCACGAAGGGATGGATCGACCTGTACGCATTCGGATTGAAAATCGCACGCCACCATTGGCGGGTGAAGTCACTTATGTCAATCCAGCCCGATCACCAGGCAGTGCTTTATTCAATATGTTTGATTCATTCTTTTAAGAGGGCGATATGGCAGATAGTCTCACCAAAACCGTTGCTGATAGCCTTAAAAATCTTTTTACCAACATCGACACAGATCGTCTGACTGAAATTCTGATCGCTGTGGTGCTGTCTTTTATTGGCTTTCTTTTTGCGCGTATTGTATCGAATACCTTTATACGCACCGTTGGAAGTAAGTTTAATGCACATCAACGATTGGTGTGGCGACGCGGTATTTTTTATTTTATTTTTTTGATTTTCGTTATGGCGAGTCTCAAAGAAGCTGGATTTAAGCTCAGCGTTTTCTTAGGTGCTGCAGGTATTCTTACCGTTGCCTTAGGTTTTGCATCACAAACCTCTGCAACAAACTTGATCAGTGGTTTATTCTTGATTGGTGAGGGCTCATTTGAAATTGGAGATACCATTCAAATTACGCTCATTCGTGGTCATACGATTGAGGGTGAAGTGATTTCGATTGATTTACTTTCCGTGAAATTACTGACTCAAGACAACGTCTATGTGCGTTTACCCAACGAGCAGCTCATTCGCGCACCCGTACAGAACTTATCAAAGTTCCCCATACGACGTATTCCCATCACGCTGGCCATTAATTTCCATGAAGATATTATTAAAGTGCGTGAAGTACTGTTAGGCGTTGCAAATAATTATCCATTGGTACTTTCAGATCCAAAACCTGCTGTAACGGTCACTGCATTTCGTGAATCCTCCATTGAGCTTTTGTTTGCTGTTTGGTGCCAACAAGAGAATTTCCTTAAAGTTCGTGATGAAATGCAGGAAAGAGTTCGAAATGGATTTGTCGATAATCATATTGAAATTCCTGTGCCTAAAATGGGCTTTGTCGATCGCCCTTCACAACAAGCGCTCAGCAATGAAGAAATTGACAACTACGCCAATGCACAAGAATTAAAACGTGAACCGAAAATTTAAGGATTAATGAAAATAACTATGCTGGCGTAACGTTGAGATGAGTTGTTTATTCTAAAGATAGACCTCAATCTCAACTTTTTCACTACAGTCACTGAATGACATGATTTATTTTAATGATTCAACTTAATAGACTACTTTCACAAGTCATTTTGACACAATAAGCTCATGATCAGTACGCCTTCATTCCAGCCTTCTTCCAAAGGGAGAAGGCATTTTTATATATCCATTTATTGCTGCTCAATGATTTTAATTGATTCTAGACACCTAATGATCCAATGCTTTTTCTGTCTCTGGCATCGGCGCAATATACGCAATTATTAACATGACAAAACCAGCACCTAAAAATGAAATAACACGCGTCAAGGTTCCCACATGGGATAAATCAAGTAAGACCAGTTTGAGCGTCACAATCAATAAGATACTCGCCCCCAAAATCCACATAGAACGAATACGTTTACGCGTCGCAAAACTCATAGTGAAAAATGCCAAACTCACCCAAAGCAACGTTAAACTCAGTTGGACTAAAGCATTTTCCCAAATGAGCAAATCGTTATACGGCGTTGCAAAATAAATATGCAAGCTACGCAAAATGATGTAGCTACTCAGCCACAACAAACTCAACACCATTAGAATAGCGACTATACTTCGGTCTAGACCAGTTTTAAGTTGAACAGACAACATCGCAATAAAGAGCATCAGCATCGCCAAGCTCACCAAATCAAATGGATTGAGCACGGGTAATAAATAGCCTTGAAAAGCTTGCATGGAAAAGAGTTGCGAACAAATCATCCAAATCACCATCAAACCAATCGTACTTTTGGATTGCCACAACAATGCCGATGCTTGATGCGTTGAATAAAATCGAGACCAGATACAGAGCAACAGCGGTAAAATAACCACACTGATATAAGGCATATTGGGTAATAAGGTCAGACTGGTTAAACCCAGTGAGATAAAGATACCCAAACTGATCCATTCTCGTTCTGAAGATTCGCCCAACACAGGTCTCAACCACAATACAGTTAAGACCAGTCCCGATATGGCAAATATAATTCGTTCAGATATTGAATCCCATTGCAAAACACCCTGCCCCACATGCGTCAACACAATCGAAAATGCAAAAAAAATCAGTGGAATTAAACCAAACCATTTAGGTAATAACCAAGTCCACTTAGCATTTCGAGCAAGAAGCACCTCATTGATCGTGAAGTAAGTCAGGCTCAACAACAATAGACTCAATACGGACTGCAATACACCATCAAACAGGTCTAACCCTAAGATGATGAGTATGGTACTGGCAGAGATACTTAAAGCACTCAGAAATATCACACTCGGCAATGGCAACTGTCTACGAAAGTCTGCGTGAGCATTCGCAATCACCACTACAAGCAAGTAGCTTAAGCTGAGTATCCAATACATGGTACTTGGAAATACAGCCGACTCAACCAAATAGTAAGTACTGGATAAACCCGCCACAATGAGTAAGCCCATTGCCAGATAACGACTGATATTTGAACGTTTATAGAGTGCAAAAATGAAAATCAAGACGCCTTCAACGGCCCAACCCGTGACGCTCCACTCTTCAGAAAGTAAAATTGGTGGAATGAGTGCCAGAAATATTAAGCTTAGACTAAGATAACTTTGCGAAATTAAAGCAATAGACTGATTCCGTTTTGCAAGCTGATACAACACAGCAAAAACAACAGCAAAGCCCAAACTCATACCTGCTTGCCAAGCGGTATCTTCAAAATACATCAGATAAATAAACAGATAACCCACGATAGGCGCACTAAAAATCAAGGCAACATCGAGAACAGGTTTTAAACCCAATTGAGCGACATCTTTTTTTGCCAATAACTGACTAAAACGAAAGCCTAACCAGATAAAAATAGCCGTATGCTCAAGCAGCAAAACAGTCAAGGTTTTCTGTTCTTGTACATAGCCATAAATAAATGCATAGGCTCCACCAATCAAAGTCGTGGCTAAAAATGCAATTTGATTAAGCATTTTCCAAGGTCGCAATGTACTTAAAATCGCGATAGCTACATTAATCACCAAATAATAAGCGATCAACTCAACAGCTGTGGCATCACGTACTGGAAGCGTAAAAGGAGCAATATAGGCAATCAGCATTGCCATTAATGCCAGCTCAACACTTTGCTGGCGTAAACTCAATAGCAACGTTCCAGACATAATCACGGCATAACATAATGCTGCCACAGCTAAACTCGGGATTACCTGATTGTAATAGCCAAAAAATAAGGTAAGGAATAATCCAGCCAAACCCAAACCTTCAAGCGCCAAAGCAAAACTTCTATTCTTGTTTTGAAAAGTCATTCCAAACACAGTTGTGACAAAGCTAAGCAATGCAACGATCGCCAACTTCAGCGATAGACTCAATTGCCAGTGCTCTGTCGCAAAACGCAATAATAAAATTACGCCAATCACCAAGACAATTATGGCGACTTTTAAAACAGGATTACCATAAAAAATCCATGATTTGATTTGATCAATAAAATTTAGTTCAGATTTTTCAGAGACAGGATCCGCGGCCATAATGGGTAAATTCGTCAAATTTTCATTGTTTGACACAATTCCATGAGTATTGATTATATTTTGATTGATTTGAATCTGATTTAAATTTCGTTCTAGTTTCTGAAGCCAGCGTAAAAAAAAGAAAATCCAACTTGAAGCCGCCAAACCCACCAAGACGTACCAGCCCAGTATGCTTCCAATCACAGCAATCACAGAGGATAGATAGAGGGGCACTTTTGAAGTGGGCTCAAATACCGATTGAGATTTCGCTGCAATGTCATGCACTGGTTTTTCAATTGCATCAACGTATTGCATCACACTCAAAACAAATGCGATCGCACACAGAAACGTCAAAATCGGAAGTTTTAAAAACCACGCTCCCACTGCAGCAATGATTAAAACCATCAACCAAATCATTCGAATTTCACTGTGTTGTTTCAGCATATTTTATTTCTCTTTCCCTGAAAGATGATCATACAGCAGCACTTCAGCTTGTTCTGCTTAATTCATCAGATATTCGGTAAGCGTAAGCCATATCTAGAGTCAGCGTAATGAGCAAAAATCACGTACAATAATCGAGTTATTTGGATAAGGAAAGTTTCAATGCCACCATTTGTCTTGGTCGATGGGTCATATTTTTTATTTCGTGCGTATCATGCACTCCCACCGTTAACCACTTCAACAGGTTTACAGACCAACGCTATTCGTGGCGCAATTTCTGCAATCCAAAAACTGATGCGTCGTGTACAACCTACACATATGGCCGTGATTTTTGATACACCAGAACCCACTTTCCGTCATGAGTTATCACCTATTTATAAAGGTGATCGTCCAAGCATGCCCGATGAGTTATCTCAACAAATTCCATATTTACACAACCTGATTCGTGCTTTAGGCATTCCATTGCATGTGCTTCCGGGTGCAGAAGCGGATGATATTATTGGCACTTTAGCAAAACGCGCTGAAAAAGAAGGCTATCAAGTCCTCATCTCTACGGGTGATAAAGACATGGCTCAATTGGTCACCGATAAAGTGACCCTTGAAGACAGCTTTAAAGATAAACCGATGGATGTAAATGGTGTCTTTGAAAAATTTGGCGTTTGGCCCAATCAAATTATCGATTACTTAACCCTAATGGGCGATGCTTCTGATGGCATTATGGGTGTGCCCGGTGTCGGTGCAAAAACTGCAGCAAAATTACTGACTGAATACGGTTCAATTGGTGGCATTTTAGAAAATGTCGATAAAATCAAAGGGAAAGTCGGTCAAAATATCAAAGACAGCGTTGAAGGGATTACGCTAGATCATCAATTGGCAAGTATTGTCTGTGATTTAGAATTAAACCTGACCTATGAAGATTTGAGAGTCGTTGATCCGAATGTTAATGAACTGCGTCGTCTATACACTGAACTAGAGTTTCGTAATCAATTACAGTCTTTAGATCATCCCAATAATCCGAACAATAGCGCCTATAAACAAAGTGCCAAAGTCATTGAAAAATCAGCTGCACCTCAAGACTCTAATGCTAACGCAATTGAAGATCAAGCAACGCAAACCAGCATAGATGATCAATTGGGAGAAGCCTCATACCATACTGTACTGACGCTATCAGATTGGGAAACATTCTTTAAACGTTTCAGTACTGAAACTTGCTTTGCATTTGATACTGAAACCACCAGTTTAGATTATCGTGTCGCAGAAATGGTCGGTTTTTCAGTCGCTTTTGATGCAAAAGATGCCTATTACATCCCATTGGCACATGATTATGAAGGTGCGCCTGAACAACTCAATCGTGATGACGTAATTGCACAAATCAAACCGATTCTTGAAAATCCTGAAGTGAAGAAAATTGGCCATCATTTAAAATATGATGCACATATTTTAGAAAATCATGGCATTCATTTACAAGGCTGGTACTTCGATACCATGCTCGCCTCTTATGTCTTGAACGCAGTCGCAACCCGTCATGGAATGGATGATGTTGCTCGTGTTTATTTAAGCCACCTGACCACGACCTATGAACAAGTGGCAGGTAAAGGTGCGAAACAAAAAACGTTCAATCAAATTGAGATTGAAACTGCAGCACACTATGCTGCTGAAGATGCGCATGTTACTTATCGTTTGTATGAGGTTTTGCATCGCAAACTTAAAGAAACTCCGCCTTTACTGGATATTTTACAAAACATAGAAGTACCGACAGCGACTGTTTTAACCTCGATGGAAGAAAATGGCATTGCGTTGGATCTCACCTTTCTGGATCAATTGGGCTGTGAATTTGCAGACACCATTCAGAATCTTGAAAATCAGATCATTGAAATCGCAGGTCAACCTTTTAATGTCAGCTCACCAAAACAAGTCGGTGAAATCCTTTTTGATAAATTGGGTTTAAAAGGTGGGAAAAAAACCGCCACTGGACAGTACAGCACCAGCGAAAGTATTTTAGAAAAAATTGATCATCCAATTGCAGAGTTAATTTTAGAATATCGTGGACTGTCAAAACTCAAAAGTACCTATACCGATGGTTTACTTAAGCAAGCCAATGACGGTTCTCATCGAGTACATACCAGTTATCATCAAGCACTCACCGCAACAGGTCGTTTATCATCAACTGATCCAAACCTACAAAATATTCCTGTACGTGAGGAAATCGGTCGTCAAATTCGCAAAGCATTTGTTGCGCCAGAAGGACGTGTGTTACTAGCAGCCGATTATTCACAAATTGAATTGCGTTTAATGGCGCATTTCTCTCAGGATGAAGCCTTGGTTGATGCCTTTCATCACGGTCAGGACGTCCATCGTCGTACAGCCGCTGAAGTATTGAATGTACCTTTAGAAGACATCACCAACGATCAGCGTCGTCAAGCCAAAGCGGTTAACTTCGGTCTACTTTATGGGATGTCTGAATTTGGTTTGATTCGTCAGCTTGGTTTTAGTCGTGAAGAATCACAAAATTATATTAAGCAATATTTCCATCGTTACCCTGGCATTTATGAGTATATGCAGCGCACTCGTCAAGTGGCATTAGAACAAGGCTTTGTGGAAACTATTTTAGGTCGTCGTTTATATACGCCTGAAATTGGCGCACGCAATATGATGATTCGTAAAGCTGCAGAACGTGCTGCAATTAATGCTCCTCTGCAAGGTTCCGCTGCTGAAATCATTAAACTTGCAATGATTGCCGTTGATAAAATCTTACCTAAAAACCAAGCAAAGTTACTCTTACAAGTACACGATGAATTGGTATTTGAAGTCGATGCGGATATCGCAGATGAATTGGCAGTGAAAATTGCTGAAGCGATGCAAAATGTGGTGCAAATATCCGTCCCGTTACTGGTAGAAGTCGGCAAAGGACAAAATTGGGATGAGGCACATTAAGCGCTGAAACAGCTTCTGATCGAAAGGTGAAGGTAGATGATTTTTGATTTTTTTTAATTTCTAGAATTTTTAATATCTTGAATTTTTAATATCTTGAAGCATCCACTCAACACCTTCCTAAAACTACAGCACATAAAAAAGGACTCACTCGAGTCCTTTTTTATAACTTCAAAATTTTAGCCTATTGATCTCAACATAATTTCAGCAATATAAAGTGTCAGGAACGCTAAAATAGGTGATAAATCGATCATGCCCATATTCGGCATAATTTTACGGAACGGCGCCAGCATCGGCTCAGCAAGCTCTTGAATTGCCTCGATATAAGGCGAACGAGATTGCGAAAACATTACGATCCAGCTACAAATAATATAGCCAAACAACAGGTATTTCAAAATCGAAATCAATGCCTGTAACATCGCCAATACTGTAGATGCAATGAAGTACAACGCATCACCCGTAGGTTGAGCATTTAAATACTTCAATCCGAATACTTTCAAAAAATAGAGCAGTATCACCAACACCAAAGCGGCGAGATTGACTCGTCCGTTAGCGATGGTAGGCAAAATCCGTCCAAAAACATCCACAATTTTAGTGGCTTTGGTCGTAGACAGCACGACAGGATTATAAGGATTCACGCCCGCCAACTGCATTAAGAAACGGAAGAAAACCAATAAAATTGCAACATTAATGATAATGTCAAAAAATAGCGCAGAACTCGCACCCATACTTCAACTTTCCTAATAGATTTGATTATTTAGCACTTTCACTTAATTCTTGCGCTAACTCTTGGCTACGCTTTTGCGCAGCAGCCAAAGCCGCTTGAATATTTTGCGAAATTTGAGCGCGGTCAAACACTTCTAATGCTGCCTGAGTTGTACCATTTGGAGACGTTACATTTTTACGTAACTCTGCTGGCGTATTGGAACTGGTGATTGCCATTTGAGCTGCGCCGAGTGCAGTTTGCAAAGTTAATGCAGTTGCGACTTTTTCATCTAAACCTAAGTTCTTACCTGCACGTATCATACTTTCCATCATATAGAAAAAGTAAGCAGGTCCCGAACCAGAAACAGCAGTAACAGCATCAATTTCTGCTTCTGAGTTTACCCAAATGGTTAAACCTGTAGCAGCTAATATTTGGCTTGCCAATTCACGTTTAGATTGATCAACGATATCATTTGCATATAAACCATGAGCACCAGTTTGAACCAGTGCAGGCGTATTGGGCATCACTCGAACAACAAGCGAGCTACCAGACAGTTTCGATATCGTTTCAATTTCAGCACCAGCTACAATCGAAACAATCAACTTACCTTCAAATAATCCGTGTAATGGCGATAATACTGCTGCTAACATCTGCGGTTTTACAGCCAAGACAACCACATCTGCATGAACAATTGCCGCACGATTATCTTCAGTGACTTGCACATCTTTTTCTTGTAATAATTCTCTTACTGCTTCAACTGGATCTGCAACAGTAATTCGAGTCGTCGGTAAGCCACGGCTGATTAATCCACCGATCAAGGCCTGAGCCATATTACCACCACCGATGAAACATATATTACAATTTAAAGCAGCATTCATGAATCAAACTCAACTCTACATTTCTTATAACGAAGAAATTAACTTCGGTTGCCAACCACCTACTGTGCAGTAATCGGTCTGAGCCAACCAAAACCCGTGTGGCGTAAATACGCCAAGCATAACATTATCTATGCTCAATATTTGAATTGTATGACGCAGCCACGGAAAAATTTGTGCATCTTGAATGGCTTTTTTGAGCGGCCAAGCACCCACACGACCATACAAATGAATTTTTTCGCCGCCTCTACGATGCGTCAATGTAAATTCTTGTTCGAGTAAATCGATACTTAAACCTAAAGTATCACGTTGAATTTCAAACACACCAGAAGGCAATTCAAGCTGCTGATGAAGTCTCAAACCAATAGAGCGCTCTGTAGCATCAAGCGTTTGCTCTGCTGAATATACAGCTTTAGTTAAACGATATAAGGTCTTTTGGTAACGAACATAATAATGTTGATTCCAATGCAATGCAGCCTTTGCATCTGCCTTGGCATGAATGACTTCATCTTGAAGTCTTTGCACCATATTAAATGCAGGTCTATACGTACTTTCTCCACGCATCCAAGAAGAAAGTACTTGTCGCTGTCTCGCTTGAGACAATTGACTGAGTTGAACTAAATCAATTTGATTGGCATCACCACATAACAATAAATCTTGTTGCAGAATTTCCGATAAAACTTCATCAGCATCTTGCATTAAGTAAGCAGTTCGACTGATGGATTGCTGCATTTTTGGAAAGCGGCTTTGCAAAATATGCCAAAGCTCATGTCGGCACCATGCTCGATCATAATAGGTATCTAAATTGGTTGGATCTTCAACATAGGGGAGTTGTAATTGATCAACCCATTGGCAAATTTGCTCACGCGATAAATCTAATAAAGGTCGCCAAATACAAAAATCTTCACGTTCATCCACAACTTTCATGGCAGATAAGCCCTGCACCCCTGCTCCAGAAAGAAGTCTAAGCATGAGTGTTTCAGCTTGATCTTGTTGATGATGTGCTAACAGCAAAATTTCATTTTTTTGGATATGACGTTTAAACGCATCATAACGCGCTTCACGCGCTTGATTTTCTACATTGCCCTGTAGAACCTCAACATCCTGTATAACAATGGAAATATTTTTTTGATGACAATAGCTTTGAATAAATTCAGCCCAATCGCTACTCACCCGCTGCAGTTGATGATTGACATACATTGCTCGGATACGATCAGGATAAATTTCAGACAGCAAAAAAAGCAACAGCATGGAATCCATGCCGCCGCTACATCCGATTAAGAATGTGGTTTGATCACTAAATTGTGAGCTTTGTTTTAAGAAGCTAGACCTGAATTGTTGCTGCCAAACTTCATTAAACGTTGGTAACGCGCTTCGCATCGCTCGCTCGCATCCATTGGAGTTAATTCATCAAGAGCTTGCTGTAAAACAACTTTAAGCTTTTCCATAACTTCAGCTGGCTGTAAATGTGCACCTTCGCCTTCATCTACAACATATTCAACAATACCCAAAGCCGTTAACTTGTCTGCAGTTAAGGCCAAAGCTTCACTCGCTTGTTCCGCTTTTTCAGCAGTTTTCCACAAAATTGATGCACAACCTTCTGGTGAAATAACTGAATAAATACTGTGAGATAGCATGATTACGCGATCCGCCACACCAATACCCAGTGCTCCACCTGAACCGCCTTCACCTAAAACTGTTGCTATAACAGGCACTTTCAAAGAAGAAAGTTGCGCCAAACTGGTTGCAATCGCTTCGGCTTGACCACGTTCTTCCGCACCTACACCTGGATATGCGCCCATTGTGTCAATAAAGGTGAATACTGGAAGATTAAAACGCTCCGCCATATCCAATAGACGTTGTGATTTACGATAGCCTTCTGGATTACTCATGCCGAAATTATATTGCAATTTCTCACGTGTACTACGACCACGATGCTGACCTACGATCATCACCGCTTGTCCGTTGAATCGTGCTAAACCACCGACCATGGCACCATCATCACCATAGAGACGGTCGCCATGTAATGCATCAAATTCAGTAAAAATTTCACCTACATAGTCCAAAAATTGTGGACGTTCTGGATGACGAGCAATTTGAACCGTTTTCCATGCTTTAGACTGAGCAGCTTTATTTTTCATAAGTCAATGAATATCCCTAAATTAACCCACATTTAGTGAATTGATAAAATACTGGTTATCGAAAATCAATTAATCGATAAATAGTTCTGATTGAATATTCAATTCAATATCCCAATGTCTAAATTGCACCTGCTCATCATGCAAGTCTGCAACCAACAAAGGCCATTGCTTGGCATCACCAGAAACTTTAAGTTGCCATTGTTGCTCATCTACAACCGTTAATTCAATGGCAGGAAGCATCTCGTCACTGCGACTGTGATTTAATAAAATTGCTAAACGAAGCAACAAACATAGATAAACTAACTTGCTTCCACCGACCTTAAAAACGTCATTTTTAGCTTCTGAACGCAATTTTCGACGATGATGAGCGACCAAATGTGACAAATAATTCTGATCAATTTGAGAGAAGCCTGCTATATCTGAGTGCTGTAATAGATAAGCACCATGACGATGATAACCACCATGACTAATCGCCAAACCTATTTCATGAAGATAGGCCGCTCGGCGTAACAGATCACTGTCATCACTATTCAATTGTAGAGAAAGCGATACACCATTAAACAATTGCTGTGCTGTATCGACCACACGCTCCGCTTGTTTCTGATCTGCCCCATAACGCCCCATTAACGCTTGAACACTTCGATCACGAACATCTTCATGTTGAAAGCGCCCCAAAAGGTCGTACATCACGCCTTCTCTTAAAGCACCATCTGAATAAACCAATTTATCAATGTTTAATACATCGAATACCGCATGCAATATGGCGATACCCGCAGGAAGCACAGCTCGACGATCTTCTTTTAAACCATCAAACTCTACTTCAGAGATGTGTTTATATTTGAGTAGTTTTTCTTTTAACTTGTCTAAACCTTCGCGAGTAAGATTTTCTTTATCATCGCTCCAGCCCATATTGACTGCAATTTGGCGACACGCTTTAATCGTCCCACTTGAACCAACCACCGTTTCCCAACCAGCAGCCTTATACGTATTGGCAATACCTGACAACTCTTTTCGAGCAGCGACGATGGCTTTATCCATACTTTTTTGATTGATTTCACCTTCACTAAAGTAGGCTTTGGTATAAGCCACACATCCCATTTGCACTGACTCAGTGTGAATAGGCTCAAACTCTTCACCGATGATCAATTCAGTCGAACCGCCGCCAATATCAATGACTAAGCGACGACCGCTATTTTCCATGCTGTGAGAAACACCTAAATAAATGAGACGTGCTTCTTCACGACCCGCAATGATTTCAATCGGTTTTGGTAAAATAAGAGCAGCTTTCTGAATGAATTCGTGTCCGTTTTTGGCTTGACGCAATGCATTGGTCGCCACAATACGTAAACGATTGGATTGAACTGAGCTCAAACGCCCGACAAACCGAGCCAGACAAGCTAAGCCACGCTGTTGAGCAGCTTCTGTTAAATTTTTATTCTCATCTAGTCCTGCAGCCAATTGTACTTTTTCAGACATTGAAGCGACTTTCTTTACTTCACCATGATCAACACGAGCAATTGCTAAATGGAAACTGTTGGAACCCATATCGATGGCTGCAAGTAATTCTTCATCAATTAAAAAATCAGACATTATTTAGACAAGTATATCCAGAATTCTGCCTAGATTAATTCACATACCTGTAATTTAAAAGCCATTTGTGCAGGGAATTTGATGATCTGCTATTTTTTTAACATATATGACAGTTGTATTACACCGATCATCAATATCGCCAGCATCAATTGGACATTCGCTCAATAAACACGGAAAATTATAACAATCCCCCTACTTTGTTAAAGATGTCTATGTAATACTTATATTATAGATAGACCATCTTTAAAAACATTTGGAGCAACGTTTATGTCTGCTAATATTGTAAACACAACTGATGCTAACTTTGAAGCTGACGTAATTAATTCTGACACACCGGTACTTGTTGATTTTTGGGCAGGATGGTGTGCGCCTTGTAAAGCAATTGCACCTGTGCTTGAAGTACTTGCAACTGAATATGAAGGTAAAGTGAAAATTGTTAAAGTGGACGTGACTGCTTGTGAAGCAACTGCCGTAAACTATAACATTCGTAACATTCCTGCACTATTGATGTTTAAAAACGGTGAAGTGGTTGGTCAACAAGTAGGTGCTGCACCTAAGTCTAAGTTAGCTGCATTCATTGAAGAAAACATTTAACTCATTGTTTAATGATTAGATGCTTAAGCGCCATGTTTTCATGGCGCTTTTTTCATCCTTAAATTGACAATGCAAGCAATCTGACTTATATTGCTTGCTCAAGGAACACTTGGACATCTTCTCCACGTTTCTTACAAAACACAAAACATAAGATCGCCGCTCGGCTAAAGAAATTGTTTTTACACATTTCTCCTCGAAAGAACTAACTAGATTCTGAGTTTGTTACTGTGCAAATCAATTCCTACTCTTTTCTTGCACTGCGGATATCTTTTGCTTCTTTTCTATTATGCACCACACATCTTATATTCAATCTGACCATATATGAACTTAACTGAACTCAAGAAAAAACCGATAGGCGAACTCATCAAAATTGCTGAGTTTATGGGCCTTGAAGGAATGGCACGTAACCGTAAGCAAGATATCATTTTCGCCATTTTGAAACGTCATGCAATGAATGGCGAAGAAATTTTTGGTGATGGTGTTCTTGAAATTCTTTCTGATGGTTTTGGCTTCCTTCGTTCTGCTGCGGGTTCTTACCTTGCAGGACCTGATGATATCTACATTAGCCCGTCTCAAATTCGTCGTTTTAATTTACGTACTGGCGATACCATTACAGGTACAATTCGTCCTCCGAAAGAAGGCGAACGTTATTTTGCTTTACTTAAAGTAAATCAAATCAACTACGACACCCCTGAAAACTCACGTAATAAAATTTTATTTGAAAACCTTACTCCATTATTCCCAACTGAACAGTTAATGATGGAATTGGGTAATGGTTCAACTGAAGATTTAACTGCACGTGTAGTCGATCTTATTGCTCCGATTGGTAAAGGACAACGTTCTATCATTGTTGCACCGCCAAAAGCCGGTAAAACAATGTTATTGCAAAACATTGCTCAATCTATTGTGCGTAACAATCCTGAATGTTTCTTGATCGTTCTTCTGATTGATGAACGTCCGGAAGAAGTAACAGAGATGGAACGTACAGTTCGCGGTGAAGTGATTGCTTCTACATTCGATGAAGCGCCTGCGCGTCACGTTCAAGTCGCTGAAATGGTCATTGAAAAAGCAAAACGTTTGGTTGAACATAAGAAAGATGTCGTTATTCTACTTGACTCAATCACGCGTCTTGCACGTGCATATAACACGGTAATTCCATCATCTGGTAAAGTATTGACAGGTGGTTTGGATGCACATGCGCTAGAACGTCCAAAACGTTTCTTCGGTGCAGCACGTAATATCGAAGAAGGCGGTTCACTGACCATTATTTCTACTGCACTGATCGAAACAGGCAGTAAAATGGATGAAGTGATTTACGAGGAATTCAAAGGTACAGGTAACCAAGAGATTGCACTTGATCGCCGTATTGCTGAAAAACGCGTCTTCCCTGCGATGAATATCAAGAAATCTGGTACACGTCGTGAAGAACGTTTAATGAGCGAAGAGAACTTACGTAAAGTTTGGATTCTTCGTAAGCTTCTTCACCCTATGGATGAGTTAGCGGCAATGGAATTCTTATTGGATCGCATGAAAGAAACCAAAACCAATGATGATTTCTTCGATCAAATGAAGCGTAAAGCTGCAAACTAATACCACGAATAATAAAAAAGACCACTATTGATAGTGGTCTTTTTTATGGTTGACATTTTTTACATAAATACACAATTGACAATTAAAAATGTAAAGTTATATATAATTAATTGATTTATATCATTTCTGTGAATAAAAATAGCGGTATATTAATAACTTACTTTGTACTCTTCCAATTTAGAATTCAAAATCAATTGTAATTATCTGTTAAAAATATGCTGTTTTTTAACCTTTTTTAGCAATTATTTTAAATCACCCAGTAGTAATTCAATATGCCGAGTGATAGCATGTTGGCATACCAGTTAGGCTGCTCCATGCGTTATTAACCTCACTAACGTTAGGAATAATAAAAGCACACAACAGGCTAACCAGGTTTTTTTTGTCTCTATATATTTTAATGAGAGTGATGCCATGTTATTCAAAAAAATTGCTATTGCTGCTGCCGTTGCTACTACTTTAGCTTTCGTTGGCTGTGCTAAAAAAACTGAAGATGCTGCTGCTGATGCTAACGCTGCTGCGTCTGAAGCTGTTGAAGCTGCATCTGAAGCTGTTGTAGCTGCTGATGCTGCTGCTGTTGAAGCGACTGACGCTGTTGCTGCTGATGCTGCTGCATCTGAAGCGACTGATGCTGCTGCTGTAGCTGTTGATGCTGCTGCTGACGCTACTGCGACTGCTTCTGCTGCTCAATAATAATCTCTTAGATTATTATCAGAAAAAGAGAACCTTTGGTTCTCTTTTTTTTCGTCTCTTGTTTTTGTTTCTAGTTGATTCAACTAAAAGATTGAGCTTCAAATTCATTTAATTCTATAAAATTGGATTAAAAAAAACCTCAAGTACAAAGACTTGAGGTTTGATATAAAACAAGATCGACCTTAGTCAACTTGTTCAGTACCGACACGTTGTCTAAATTTCTGACCTGCGCGGAATGTCACTACGCGACGTGCGGAAATTGGAATCTCTTCCCCAGTTTTAGGATTTCGTCCTGGGCGTTGACGCTTGTCACGCAATTCGAAATTACCAAAACCTGAAAGTTTGACGTGTTCACCTGCAATTAATGCTTGGCTAATTTCATCAAAAAACAACTCTACCATTTGCTTAGCTTCACGACGATTTAAACTCGTGAGCTCACTCAAATGATCAGCCATTTCTGCTTTTGTTAATGCTGTCATGAGGCCCTCAATGTCGCTTGGTAAGTGTCTTGCAACACTTGAATAATGTTATCCATACCGGACTTGATTTCAGCATCTTCAAGTGTGCGTGATGGGTGTTGCCATAAAATAGCAAATGCCAATGAGCGTTTGCCCTCTTCAACACCCTGACCCGTATACACATCGAATAACCAAGTAGAGTCTAATAACTCACCACCTACTTTTTCGATAAGTTGCTGAATTTCACTGACATTAATCTTATCATTAATTAAAAGGGCAATATCACGTCTAACCGACGGAAATCGTGATAATTCTGTAAAATTAGATACATAAGTTTGCAAAACAGCCAATTGATCAAGTTCTGCCACCCAAGTTGTACCTAAATCAAGCTTTTCTTCTAATGATGGATGTAGTCGACCTAAATAACCAATCGATTTTCCATCCACTAAAATCTCTGCAGATTGTCCTGGGTGTAACCAAACGCGCTCAGAACGAACATATTCAGCATTGATACGTCCTGCGGCCAAGACCTCTTCTACTTCACCTTTCAGATCAAAGAAATCCATAGCTTGAGGTTTAGCATGCCAAGATTCATTGGTTTTCGCACCAACCGCAATCATTGCCAAGGTTGGGATTTGCTTCAACTCATGAATATTGGCTGCATCTTGATAATCAAAACGCAAACCTAATTCAAAGAAACGCACACGACTTTGTTGACGATTAATGTTGTATTGAACACATGGGATTAAGCTAGATAACAAAGTAGAGCGCATCACAGCTAAATCACTTGAAATTGGGTTTGCCAATGCCAAAGGATTTACATCTGGATTTAAAATTTTCTCTAATTTCAAGTCTGCAAAACTAAAACTAATCGCTTCTTGATATCCAAGAGTGACGAGCGTTTGACGCAACTGACCTAACTCAAATTGATCTTGATACTTCGCAAGCTTTGTTTCAATCACTGGCAAGCTAATTTGAATATTGTCATAGCCATGGATACGTGCAACTTCTTCAATTAAGTCTTGGTATATAGCCATGTCATAGCGATGTGAAGGAGGAACTACTGACCACTGCCCGTCAGTTTTTTCAGTCACTTTACAATCTAAACGAGTCAATGCATCAACAATGAAAGTAGAATCAACGTGATAACCTAACAATTGATCGACTTGTGCTTGATTCAGTTCAATCGCTTGGCGTGTTGGTAATAATGCTTTATTTTCTGCAATCGTGATTTGCCCGAACGAACCACCAGCTAACTCTTGAATCAATTGAGATGCGCGCTGCATTGCCATCATTGGCAATTCAAAATCTACACCACGTTCATATCGCTGCGATGCATCTGTATGTAGACCAAATTTTCGCGCACGACCTGCAATCGCAAGTGGTGCAAAGAAAGCGGATTCTAAGAAAATTTCTGTTGTTTCATCGGTCACAGAAGAAGACAAACCGCCCATAATACCTGCAATCGCTAATGCTTTTTCATCATCAGCAATGACCATAACATCTTCAGTCAATTCAACTTCTTGCTCGTTTAACAACACCAGCTTCTCTTGTGCGGTTGCTTGACGAACCTGTACTGAACCTTGAAGTTTGCCACCGTCAAATGCATGCAATGGCTGACCCAATTCAATCAATACATAGTTGGTGATATCGACCAAAATACTATGCTGACGAATACCTGAACGTGCCAAAACGCGCTCCATCCATACAGGTGTTACTGCTTTAGTATTGATGTTTTTGATCACACGACCGAGGTAACGTGGGCAACCTTCGGTGCTCACAATGACGTTCTTTTCATCTGCAAGAGTTACTGTAACATCTTCAACATGCGGTACAGTCACAGGCAATTGATTGATCACACCAATTTCACGTGCAATCCCTCGAATACTGAAGCAATCACCACGGTTAGGCGTGATACTGATATCAATGACATTATCATCAAGATCTAAATATTCACGAATATTTAAACCAACAGTTGCATCACTAGGAAGCTCTAACAGACCATCAAGTTTATCTTCAAGGTCAATTTCAGATGCGCCACACAACATGCCTTGTGACTCGATCCCACGTAACTTTCCTTTTTTAATTTTAAAGTCACCTGGTAATACTGCACCAATGGTTGCAACAGGTGCTTTCATACCTGCACGCACATTCGGTGCGCCACATACAATTTGCAGAGGCTCGCCCGTTCCAATATTTACCGTAGTAACTTTTAAACGATCTGCATCAGGATGCTGTTCTACAGTTAAAACCTCACCCACAACAACACCCGTAAATGGCTTTGCAGCTGGAGAAAGCTCATCGACTTCTAAACCCAACATCGTCAATTGATTTGAAAGTGTATCGCTATCAATGGCTGGGTTAACCCATGTACGTAACCAATTTTCGCTAATTTTCATTTATAAAAACCTGTAATTTCAATCTCTAGAATCCCTACTCAGATTCAGCTTTAAATCGATTCTTTTTAATCAATAAAGCTGAAGAGAAGCTTTGCTTCACAAGAGAGGATTAAATAAAAGTCTTAAGCAAACTGGCGTAAGAAACGCACATCATTTTGGAAGAACATACGCAAATCATTCACACCGTAGCGAAGCATTGCAAAACGTTCCACACCTAGACCAAATGCAAAGCCTGTGTATTTTTCAGGATCAATTCCTGCCGATTGAAGAACATTCGGATGTACCATACCGCAACCCAAAACTTCCAACCAACGACCGCGCTCATCCATAATATCCACTTCTGCGCTTGGCTCAGTGAACGGGAAATAAGACGGGCGGAAACGCACTTGAAGATCTTTTTCGAAGAACTCATTTAAAAGATTAATCAATAAACCCTTAAGTTCCGCGAAGCTGGTTTTTTCAGCCACGTATAAACCTTCGATCTGATGAAACATCGGTGAATGTGTTTGATCTGAATCACAACGATAGACACGACCTGGACAAACAATACGAATCGGTGGTTGCGAGGTTTCCATCGTGCGAATTTGGACACCAGATGTATGTGTACGTAGTAGATGATTCACATCAAAGTAAAACGTATCATGCATGGCACGAGCCGGATGATGACTCGGAATATTTAATGCTTCAAAGTTATGATAATCGTCTTCTACTTCTGGACCTGTCGCGATGTTAAAACCAGCTCTGGTAAAAAATTGGCAAATACGATCTTGAACTTGTGTTACAGGGTGAATACTGCCGACAAACTGACCACGACCGGGCAAAGTAATATCAATTTGCTCACTTGCGAGCTTTTGTTCTAATGCCGCTTGATGCAAAAACGTTTGACGTTGAGTTAATGCGCCAGTAATGGCTTCACGCACGGCATGAATATGCGCACCAAAAACTTTACGTTCTTCAGGGTTCATTTTGCCCAGCGACTTCGATTGTTCAGCGAGCTGGCTTTTTTTACCCGTAAACTGCACACGTACTTGATCGAGTGTAGCAAGGTCCTCTGCTGCTGCAATGGCAGCAAGCGCTTCAGTGGTCAGGGCTTCCAGTGACATAGTAACTCTCAAAGCAACAATTTAAGAAAAATAATATAACCATATATTCTAACAGTTTTTACGCATTGGTATGCAGTTTAGAAGATGGAAAATCAGGACAGTGATAAGTTATGCAATAAGATTAGTAATTTGATTTATAAAAAGTATAAGATATTCACATTGTCACTAAGAAGATAAACAATGGCACTTGACCCGATTTGGAAACAACAGCTTGCTCTCGTCAGCTATGGCAATGAATATTTAAGCCAAAATTTGAGTTTTAGTCACTGGGCAAAACATCCGATTTTCAATCAGCATATGTTCGCTTTTCGTGATCTACTTTCTCAACAGTTATTAGCACAGCATTTCCAAGTTTGGCTCGAAGGCCTCAAAAAACAAGGGGTAATCAGAATAAGCTTACATAATTCAAGCCTATTACTCGATGAGCAAAATCCCAACCCAAATGTTGAACTTCTACCTTATGCTCACTTTATTGTCAGCCACCACAGCAAGTCTTATGCAGCATGGATTTTTGGTAAAGAACTGGCTGAGTGGTATAACGGTGATAATGAATTTCAGCCACCATTAAAGCAACGTTCAGATTTACGAATAGAAAATTTTTGGCGTTATGAATTAAATTCCAAACTGATTAAGCGAGTCGAAGTTGATCTGCAACAACCGAACTGGGATGTAATTCATACTTACACAGACAATGTTCTCTTTGATCAACCGCTCGCTCAAGGCTTTGTAGCGCCTGATCTATTAGGACAGTCCTACTATGGATATACACGCGAAAATTTAGCAGAACCTCATAGCTCCACAAATTCAGCAGATCAGTTAAATTTAGCACTATTACCCGATGACTATAATGCAACGTATGCACATGAAAGTTTGATTCGACTCGAAGCTTTAGATCAATTCATCACACAAAAACTTAAGACCTCCCACATTGAAGAAGATGCTTTAAGTCATGAAGAGCGAGTAAGTCTTCAGCGCTTTAAACATAAACTTGAGGATTTAACTGCGAAATTTGTCACCAAAGTTGCGAACCATTATAAAACGGCTCGCTTAATTCCTGTTGAAAGAAATATTCCATCGGAAGAGCACGCGCAATCTATTCACACTGAAAATCGCTTTTTCAATAACGACGCACCAAATATAAAGCCAGAACATAAGTCTGCTAAATCAAATGTCTTTGCATTGATTGTGATTACCGTGGTGATTTGTATTTGCGCATACTATTTTGGATTATAGCATTTAGATAACAAAACATTTATTCAGTAAAACACAGGGTGACAAATTCAAAAAAAAGAAAGAAGTTGGTTGACGTAATTAAAAATATGAAATAAATTGGAATTTCGCTACTTAGGATTTTCCAATTACTTTCAGTAAGGATACGTTATATATGACCAAATACCCCCACCCATCATCATTTGATAAAGAGTTAACGGATGATAAGTTATCCTATATCGCAAAATTGATGCTTCAGTCATTTGATAAAAGTTTCAGAGATACACGCGACCAAGACGATGACAATTATACTTTTGGTACTGTTTTCTTTAAAAGAACTCATAATTGTTTTAAAAGAGAGTTCTTAAATGATGCCTGTCCATATAAAATTGAAATTTTAGATAAGACTAACAAATTTATTTTCAAACTGGGACAAACACCTTGTCGCTTTTTTGAAGAAAAAAACTATTTTTATCCAACAAAGAAAGGGGCATTTGTTCTCACTGAACAATTGAGCCTCTTTAATGAAGTCGGTTTACCCTGCTATTCAAATTTCTTACTCATGTATTCTCTTGATGAAGATGGGTTTCCATTAGCAACTGTTCTTTTTGTCAGTTACGACATTAATGAAAATATCGTTGCTCTTTGGGAATATAATTCATCTAGCTTCACCCCTTCAATTCAAACCGATGATTTGTTTACACCAAAGAGTAGTGGTAAAAAGCGTACTCGAAATTTATCAAGTAAACGCAATAATACCGACAAGTCAGAAGAGAATTGAATCAATTATTAGGTTACACAATGTTTAATTCTTTTAATGGACTCGAACTTAAACTACTAAGATTATTCAACGAGTTATCTCTTGAAGATGTAGCAGTTAAAGTTGGTAAATCAAAACAATATATACATAAACTTGAAACGGGTCTCGGTTATCCAACCGATGATCTGTTAATTGAATTATGTAATATTTTTGATGTAAAAAAGAATTTTTTTTATCAAATTCATTCACCTTTACAGGAAGATCAAATTCACTTCCGCAGTCTTAAATCATCAAGACAGTTTGCAAAACAAGTGGTAATTTCAAGAGCTGAACAATTAAATAGATTAATTAGGTTTATTGAAGAAAATGTTGATTTACCAGACTACCTAATCAGTTCTATCGAGACTGATCACACTCAATTAACAGGAGATCAAATCGAGAAAATTGCCGAAGACTTCAGGAAGCAATTTGACTTAGATTTAGCTCCTATCGAAAACTTAACGGAATTCTGTGAAGATATTGGCATCGTTATAACTGACTTTGACTCTATTTCGAGCGAAGTTGATGCTTTATCATTAATTTGTCAAAGACCTATAATTGTTCGAAACACTAGTAAAAAAAGTGCATGTAGACAAAGATTTGATATAGCTCATGAAGTTGGCCATATGCTACTGCACAATGGGGTTACTACTGGCGATACTTTAACTGAGTCCCAAGCACATAGATTTTCTAGTGCGTTATTGTTACCACAAGCGATGCTGAGAACAAATTTTCCAATTTTATTCAAGGGTGGTCGATTTGATTGGAATAAAATGAGTGAATTCAAGAAAATTTGGGGAATTAGCAAAGCAGCTATTCTATACAGAGCTAAGCAACTCAACTTAATTGATGATGGTCAGTATAAAACTGGTGCTATTCACTTAAGAGTAAATGGTGAGGCAAGACAAGAGTTTGAAGACATTAGTATGCCTATTGAGACACCTTCACTACTTCAAGATGCTATTAATATTGTAATCAGTGATGGCATTTCTGTTGAAAAAATTTCTAATGAGTTAAATATTTCTGTTTCTATGCTGGAAAAGCTTACTAATATGAAATTTATTATTCAAGAAAATAAACTACAGATTATTTAAAAAAAAGACCGCTAAAAGCGGTCTTTTTTAAGTCATAAAGACTTATGCAGCCAATGCGCTTTTCGCTTTTTCAGCGATAGCAGCAAACGCAACTGCGTCATGCATAGCGATGTCAGCAAGAACGCGACGGTCGATGATGATCTGAGCTTTTTTCAAGCCAGAAATCATACGGCTGTACGACAAACCATTTAGACGAGCACCAGCATTGATACGTGCAATCCACAAAGCGCGGAATTGACGTTTCTTTTGACGACGGTCACGGTAAGCATATTGACCTGCTTTGATTACAGCCTGGAACGCTACGCGATAAACACGTGAGCGAGCGCCGTAGTAACCTTTAGCACGAGCAAGAATTTTTTTATGACGACGATGCGCCTGAACACCACGTTTTACACGAGCCATTTATAAATCTCCTTAGATGTATGGGCACATACGGCGAACTGAAGCAACGTCACTAACGTGAACCATTACACAGCCGCGTAATTGACGAATACGCTTAGCAGATTTTTTGGTCAAAATGTGGCGTTTGAACGCTTGTTTACGCTTAAAACCGTTAGCAGTCGCTTTAAAGCGTTTAGCTGCACCACGGCGAGTTTTCATCTTAGGCATAA